>JAZDIS010000419.1:0-2688 GCA_043804705.1 Pseudomonadota bacterium
GGGGCGGGGCGATCCTCCATCAGGATATCTGGAATCTGTTGCGGCAGACCGGCCTTACCGTCTGGCTCACCGCGGATATCGACACCATCTGCCGCAGGCTGGCTGCGGACGAAAAAAGCACCGGCCAACGGCCGGCGCTTACCGATTCGGATATTTACGTCGAGGTGGCCCAGATGCTGGCCGAACGGGAGCCGCTCTATGAAAAAGGTTCGCACCTCACCGTGGAGACCAGCAACAAAACAGCGGCCGAAATCGTGCATATTATTGAAAAGTCCCTGGGAGACGACGAGTTTCTTGGCGCAATCAAAGCCTCCCTCCCCAAGGACCACATATTCTGTTAGGTGCTGACAATGGCAGGAAATACCTTTGGCTCTGTTTTTCGCGTAACCACTTGGGGCGAATCCCATGGCACTGCGGTGGGCGCCACCCTGGACGGATGCCCTCCCGGTCTGCCGCTCTCCGCCCTGGATATCCAGGCGGAACTGGACCGCAGGCGGCCCGGCAAGGGGGGGCCTGCCGCCAGCCCCAGAAAAGAACCGGATACGGTGGAGATCCTCTCCGGCATCTTTGAAGGAAAAACCACCGGCACCCCCATTGCCCTGGCCATTTTCAATAAGGATGCGCACAGCAAATCCTATGACAATCTCAAGGATATCTTCCGGCCAGGGCACGGCGATATCACCTATCTCGCCAAATACGGCCGCCGGGATCACCGGGGCGGCGGCCGGGCCTCGGCTCGGGAAACCGCGGGCCGGGTGGCGGCTGGAGCCGTGGCCAAGAAACTCCTCGGCCTGCATGGCATCACGGTCACGGCCTACACCGTGGCTCTGGGCGAGATCAGCACCGACAGACGCCATCTGGCCGAAATCAACGACAACCCGCTGTTCTGCCCGGACAACGAAGCCGCCGCCCGAATGATCAGCCATCTCGATACAGTGCGCAAGGAGGGCGACACCCTGGGCGGCATTGTCGAGATCCTGAGCACCGGCTGCCCGGCGGGCTTGGGCGAACCGGTATTCGAAAAACTCGACGCGGCCCTGGCCGGAGCACTGATGTCCATCGGCGCGGTCAAGGGGGTGGAGATCGGCGCCGGCTTTGCTGCCGCCGCCATGCGGGGTTCCGAGAACAACGATGTCATCCTGCCCGACGGCTTTGCCACCAATAACGCCGGCGGAATCCTGGCCGGAATCTCCAACGGCGACGCCATCGTGGCCAGGGTCGCGGTCAAGCCCATCCCCTCCATCAGCCGGGCACAGCAGACCATCAACCTGGCCCACGAACCGGTCACGGTCAGCATCGGCGGCCGCCACGACATCTCCGCCATCCCCCGGATCATCCCGGTCTGCGAGGCCATGGTGGCCCTGACCCTGGCCGATCATCTGCTCAGGCAGAAGGCCATTGCCTGAAGGCGAGGCTGACTTTTAAAAAAAGAACGCCCCGCGCGGAAAACAAAAGAAAATACTTTTAAAATCAAGGTGTTAACCTTACAATTTTGCGTTGCCCACAGGACCCATACATGCGCACAACAACTCCACGAAAAACGGCCATCAACAACGTCTGGATGCTGACCCGCGAGTACGATGGTCTGGCCGGAGCCGGCGGGGTCAAGGATGTGGCCCGGCAGCTGGCCGAGGCCTTGATGCGCTCGGGCCGCAAGGTCAGCGTGGTTCTACCGCTCTACGGCTTCATGGACCTAAAGCAGCTGGGCTTTACCCCCCTGGAGATGGGTTTTGAAATCGATCTGGACTATGCGACGGAACCGCGTCGGGAATCTGTGCGGATCTTTGTCAAAACGGAAAAACCGACTGCCAAAAAAGGGGCGCTTGCCATCTATCTGATCGACGCGGCCCGTTATCTGGAGAAAAAGAGCGTCTACACCTATACTGCGGAGGACGAGGCCCAGGACCCTTTCCACCATCAGGGTTCCGGCCATTTTGACTACTTCGCCATGAACGTCCTGCTGCAAAAGGCGGCCGCCGCCCTGATGATTCACCTGGGCGAGCGGCCCGAGATCATCCACTGCCACGACGGCCACACCGCCATCCTGCCGGCCATCCTCCGCGAGAGCGAATGCTTTCGCCATTATTTTGCCAAAACCGGCTGCGTGGTGACCATCCATAACGCCGGGATCGGCTACCACCAGGAGGTGGGCGACCTGCCCTTTGCCGAGGCGATCACCGGCTTGCCCGGGGCGCTGATCACCAACAACCTGCTGGACGAAAAATTCGACCCCTTTCTCGCCGCCTCGCCGTATGCGGTCATGAATACGGTGAGCGAGAACTATGCCCGGGAGCTGCGGGAAACCGACGAAGATGCGCTGACCGGCTTCCTCGGCCACCGGCTCCTGGCGCGGGGCGTGGTACTCAAGGGGGTGACCAACGGCATCAACCCGGCGGACTTTGACCCCACCAAGCCCAAGGCATTGGGCCTTGCCGCCGCCTTCGATCCCGCCAGCGGCGACCTGGCCGGTAAGGCCCAATGCCGCCAGAGCCTGCTCAGGGATTTGGCCCACCATAACCTGAGCACGGTCCTGCAGACCGGCACCCTGGAAAACCGGCCGGACAACCCGCTGTTCACCTTATTTATGGAGATTGTTTTGGAAATAATGGGAGTTATAAGGCATTTGTTTGTTACAATACAACTTATGATGGAAAAGGAGTTTGGATAAATGCTTCTGGAAATATAACT
>JAZDIS010000420.1:0-8539 GCA_043804705.1 Pseudomonadota bacterium
TGCAACGAGGTCCTGGGCATCCCCGTGGTCATGGCCACCGGCGAGGGCGGCTGCCCGCCCTGGGTTCTGCGCAGCCCGTTTCTCAAATACATCATCCTCCAGATCGCGTCCGGCTATTTCGGCTGGGACGAGATCATCCGGGCCATCCCCGAGATGCAGTGCGATCCGGCGGCCATCGAGATCAAGTACGGCCAGGGCGCCAAGCCCGGCGACGGCGGCCTGTTGATGTGGTTCAAAGTCAGTAAGATCATCGCCCGGCTGCGCGGCGTGCCCGAGGGCGTGGACCTGCCCTCCCCGCCCGTGCACCAGACCCTCTACTCCATCGAGGAGTCGGTGATGAAGATGATCCAGACCATGTCCATGGCCTGGAACTTCCGGGTTCCGGTGTATCCGAAGATCTCCGGCTCCACCTCGGCCAAATCGGTACTGAACAACCTGGTGCGCAACCCCTATGCCGGAGCGCTCATGATCGACGGCATCGACGGCGGCACCGGCGCGGCCTACAACATCAGCATGGACGCCACCGGCCACCCCATCGCCGCCAATGTCCGCGAGTGCTATCTCGACCTTTGCGCCCAGGGCAAGCAGAACGAAATCCCCATCTTCGCCGCGGGCGGGGTGGGCAAGAACGGCAACGTCACCCAGAACGGCATGGCCCTGATCATGCTGGGCGCAAGCGGTGTCCACATGGGCAAGTTCATCATGCAATCAGCGGCCGGATGCTTGGGCAACGAGTCGAACCGTTGCAACGTCTGCAACATCGGCCTGTGCCCCAAGGGCATCACCAGCCAGAACCCCAAGCTCTACCGCCGTCTCGACCCGGACCAGGTCGCCCAGCGCGTGGTGGAGACCTTCATGTCCATCCGCACCGAGGTCAAAAAGATCATGGCGCCCCTGGGCCGCTCGCAGAGCCTGCCCATCGGCATGTCCGACGCCTTGGGCATCGATGACAAGGATGTGGCCGAACGTTTAAATATCAGATACGTCTGTTAAGGAAGGAGCACGCTGTGAGCAAAGTAATTGTCGTAAAAGGGCTTGATGCCAATGGCCAGCGGATCAGCTCCAAGAACTTCGAAGAGCTGGTTCAGAAGGCCTTTGCCAAATCCACCCGTCTGAAACTGGAAACCTACGGCCAGCACAATGTGGGCGGCCGGTTGAAAAACGCGGGCAAGAAGGTGGAGATCGAGATCAGCGGCCCCTGCGGCCAGCGCCTCGGCTGCATGGGCATGCCCGGCACCACCATTGTCTGCGACGGGCCTGCCTCCGATGACGTGGGCTATCTCAATATCGGCGCGGAGATCACCGTCAAGGGCGACGCCACCAACGGGGTCTGCAATGCCATGGCCGAAGGCAAGGTGTACGTAGGCGGCTCCATCGGCGCCCGGGGCCTGACCATGACCAAATGGAACCCCGAACACCAGCGCCCTCAGCTGTGGGTGCTGGGCTCGGTGGGCGACACCTTTGCCGAGTTCAACTGCGGCGGCATCGGGGTCATCTGCGGCATCGAAGCCAAGAACCCCAAAAACGTCCTGGGCTACCGCCCTTGCGTCGGCATGGTCGGCGGCTGGCTCTTCTACCGGGGCAAGAACGACGGCTCCTATGACAAAAAGAGCGTCATGGCCGTGCTGCCCAACGACGAGCAATGGGCCTGGCTCATGGAGCGGATGCCCGTTTACCTGAAAAAAATCGGCCGCACCCGGCTGCTCAAGAAGCTCTCCGTCCGCAAGGAATGGATGATGCTGATCTCCATTCCCCCCCAGGACCGGGCTCTGATGTTCTCAGGCCCCATGCCCATGGCCGAGTTCAAGCAAAAGATCTGGAACCCGGGCTTTGGCGGCGGCGACCCCATCCGCGATCTGGCTCCAGGGCTGGACCGCAGCCCCATCGGCATGATCGAGACCGGGGACTTGAGGCGGCGGCAGCCCTTCTGGGCCAACCGCGACAAGGCCGCGCCCTGCGCCTACTACTGTCCGGTGCACATTCCCACCATCGACCGGTTGCGGCTGTTCCGCGAAGGAAAGGGGGATGAGGCCTACAAGATGCTGCTCGATTACACCCCCCTGCCGGCCTCGGTGTGCGGCTATGTTTGCCCGAACCTCTGCATGCAGAACTGCTCCCGGCAGCTGGTGGACGAGAAGATCGACGTGCAGATGCTTGGCCGCGCGGCCCGCGACGCCAAACCTCCCAAGCCCGCCAAATCGCTGGGCAAGAAGGTCGCCATCATCGGCGGCGGCCCGGCCGGCATGAACGCGGCCTGGCAACTGGCCAAGGCAGGGGTCGAGGCGCATATCTTCGAACGCGACCAGCAGTTGGGCGGCAAGCTGGCCCAGGTCATCCCCTGGGAGCGGCTGCCCAAGGCGATCTGGGACGCGGAGATCCAACGCTTCCTTTCCATGCCCAACATCAAGGCCACCTTTGGCGTGGCCATGACCCCGGAAAAATTCGCCGAGCTGAAGGAAAAATACGACCACGTCATCGTGGCCGTGGGCACCCATCAGCCGCGGACCATTCCCTTCCCCGGCCATGAACGGGTGATCCCGGCCCTGGACTTCCTGAAGAGCGCGAAAAGCGCCAAGCCGCTCAAGGTCGGCAAACAGGTGGTGATCATCGGCGCGGGCAACGTGGGCTGCGATGTGGCCTGCGAGGCATACCGGTTGGGAGCCAAGGAGGTCACCCTGGTGGATATCCAGAAACCCCTGGCATTCGGCAAGGAAAAGGCGGCGGCCGAAGCCTTGGGCGCCAAATTTCAATGGCCGGTCCAGACCAAGGAGGTCACCGCCGAGGGGCTCATCGACGCGGCAGGCCAGCTCATCCCGGCCCAGACCGTGATCATCTCCATCGGCGATGTCCCGGCCCTGAAATTCCTCCCGGACACCGTTGAGGTTATCACCGTGGGCGGCGCAGGCTGGATCAAATGCAATGCCGCCGGGCTTACCAGCGATCCGAAGATCTCGGCCATCGGCGATGTGGAACGGCCGGGACTCGCCACCAACGCCCTGGGCGCCGGCAAAAAAACCGCGGAAGCCATTCTGGCCGGATTCAAGGGTGAAGAGTGGAAGGATTTCGGCCAGCAGCTCATCCCCCAGGCCAGCCTGACCTCGGCCCATTACACCCCGGAGCCCTGCCCCGGATCCTCCGAGGCGGCTGAGGCGGAGCGCTGCATGAGCTGCGGCACCTGCCGCGACTGCCGTCTCTGCGAGACCATCTGCCCGACCCAGGCCATCTCCAGGGAAAAGCTGGAGGGCAAAGACTACCAGTATGTCTCAGACCCGGACAAGTGCATCGCCTGCGGCTTCTGCAGCGACACCTGCCCCTGCGGCATCTGGGTGATGCGGCCCTTTTAGCTTGCCGGCCACACCACTGCCATAAAAAAAACCCGGTTTTTCAGCCGGGTTTTTTTTATGGCAGTGGTGATTTTCTCTCCAAAAAACAAAAAAATCTACCCCTCCTCATAGACCTCCATAACGGTCATCTTTTCACTGGGCCGCGCGTGTTTCCGATGAAACTCGTACATGGCCATGGCCACATTCCGCGCCTCAACAGTTGTTTTTTCGATTGCGGCAGTCCGCCAGAGTTCAGGTGCTCCAACTTTAAATTTTACCACGAACCTGCGCATCTCTCCTCTCCTTTTGCCCGTTAGATCTTCGGACACTCCCCAACGAAATTTCCCAGGGTGACACCTGCTATTCAATGCCTGGATATCACATTATTTTCCCACGCCGGTCAATACTTAAAAAATACCAGTACCAGGGACATGTTTCCCCCTGCATCCGCCTTCCCGCATCCTCTCCGGACAATCACAAAAAAACACTACAACTACGTGAGATCTGAAGATGCATTTTACATATTTGTACATGAACTCCTTCTGGTAAACCACACACTAAAATCATAAAAATTGCGCACTTTCAAGAAGAAGAAAAAATATAATGATTGCGGCACGATTCTCGCATTCGGTCCGTAGGTCCACCAAACCACATAATCCGGAATCCTAAGGAGATACCATGCGCCACCGTTTTCTCGCCATTCCCTGCACCGGCCTTGGCCTTGCGCTTTTCCCCGCCCTTGCCTTGGCTGCCGACAGTCAATGCGTAGACAGCGGCACCACGGCCTGGATGCTGATCTCCACGGCCTTGGTCTTGCTGATGGTGCCCGGCCTGGCCATGTTTTACGGCGGCCTGGTCCGCACCAAGAACGTTCTGGGCACCATGATGCACAGCTTTGTCTCCATGGCGGTGATCGGCGTGCTCTGGGTGATCTGCGGCTACAGCCTCACCTTCGGCAAGAGTATTCTTGGCGGCGTCATCGGTTGGAACCCGGATTACTTCCTGCTGGGCGGGATCGACGAGACGATCACCAACGGCGTGCCCGAATATGTGCTGGCCATGTTCCAGGGCAAATTCGCCATCATCACCCCGGCCCTGATCAGCGGCGCCATTGCCGAACGGGTCTATTTCCGCGGTTACATCCTCTTCATCGTTCTCTGGTTTTTATTCGTCTACAGCCCCCTGTGCCACTGGATCTGGGCTCCGGACGGCTGGCTGTTCAACACCGGCGCGGGCGGGGTCATCGACCTGGCCGGCGGCTTGGTGATCCACGTTTCCGCTGGAGTCAGCGCCTTGGTCGCCGCCCTCTTCCTCGGCCCGCGGCAAGGATATCCGAAAACCGCCATGCACCCGAACAACCTGGTCATGACCATGATGGGCGCGGGCCTTCTCTGGGTGGGCTGGTACGGCTTCAATGCCGGTTCCACCGTGCAGAGTGGCCTGGAAACCGCCCGAGCCCTGACGATGACCCAGATCTCGGCGGCAAGCGGGGCGCTGACCTGGCTGATCATCGAGGCCATCGCCTTCCGCAAGGCCACCTCCCTGGGCTTTGTTTCCGGCATCCTGGCCGGTCTGGTGGTGATCACCCCGGCAGCCGGGGTGGTCCAGCCCATCGGGGCTCTCACCCTCGGCGCCGCGTCTTCGCTGCTTTGCTACTTCGCCCTGCTCATGAAAATCCGCCTCGGCTACGACGACTCCCTGGACTGCTTCGGCATCCACGGGGTTGGCAGCGGCCTCGGCGTCCTGCTGCTCTCTTTTTTCATCCGCGACTCGTGGCTGGCAAAGGCCTCCTCCGCAGCCGGCCGGGCCTGGACCGCTTTTGACCAGTTACAGGTGCAACTTCTCGGCATGGGGGTGACCATTGCCCTGGCCGCTTCCGCCACCATCCTGATCTGTCTGGTGGTGGAAAAAACCGTGGGCTTCAGGATCGACCCGCAAGGCGAGCTTGAGGGGTTGGACAAATCCCTCCATGGCGAATCCGGCTACGGGATGGCGGATCGCTGAGCCGCACCTGCCGCACTTCATATAAAAAATGCCGGCCGCCCGACAGGGCTCCGGCATTTTTTATTCAGGGCAACCCCAGCCCGGTGATGATACAATGCCCCAAACTACAGGCTGTATCATTTTTCCCCAAGGGGCATCTCCTCCATGCTGTCGACACAGACACCTTTTTTCCGTCCCCCGAAAATCAACACTATTTTTTTCGCCGCCGCCATCCCCCTGCTCCTCCTCGCCCTCTGTCTGCCGACAACCGCAGCCACAGCCGGTCTGAGCATCCGCCAAGGCTATTTCTGGGACACGGAGCGCCAAGAGGTTTTCATCCCCCACGGCTTCGCCTATCAGGTCTGGAACCCGCCGGTTTTCGCCACCCAGACCCTGGCGGAAGTGGACTACGACCTGGAGGCCATGCAACAGGCCCATGCCAACTCCCTGCGGGTGGAACTGGTCTGGGAAAGCGTGGAACCGCAGGAAGGTGTCTTCCGCTGGGACCAGGCCGACCATCTGGTCAAAAAGGCCGAAGAGCTCGGGCTCAAGCTCTTTATCCTCATCGGCTACCAGTACCCGCCCTCCTGGTTCGCCGCCCAGCACCCCCAAGCCATGGCCCGCACCGCAAAGGGCTCCAGCCCTCTACTGAACTACAGCCATCCCCAGGCCAGGGAAGCCTTTGCCCGCTTCATCGCTGCGGTTTGCAACCGCTACAAGGCAAGCCCGGCCGTCGGCGGCTGGATTCTCGGCAACGAATTCGCCTTCTACGACCTCTGGGAGAATGCTCCGATCAAAAGCCAGGTCGGCTACGATGAACAGGTCAGCCTCCCATCCTACCGGGCCTTTCTGGCCCAAACCTACGGGGGGAGCATCGCGCGGCTCAACGGTGCCTGGGGCACAACCTTCCGCGATTTTGCCGAGATTCCCATGGCCCGTGCCTACCCGGAGGACCGGGGTGATCATCAGGGCATCCGCAGCTCCGGCTACCACGACCTCATCCAGTGGCGAAAACGGACCATCGCCGACTTTCTCGCCTGCGGCGCCAAGGCGGCGAAGAGCGGTGCCCCGAACCAGTTGATCTCCTATTCCATAGTGGCCGGCATCTTCAACGGCCTGGACCCCAATTTCACCGCCGAGGATCCGCTGACCATCACCGAGCGCTGCCGGGCCGCGGGCGCACCCCTGGATTTCATGTCCCTCAATCTCTACGCCTGGGCCCTGGTAGGCCATGAGCTGCGCTCCCTGGACTTCGGCATCGCCAAGTTCCGCGACCTTCTCGACATCCCAGTGCTGATCACGGAAACCGGCCACAGCTCCACGGAAACCTTATTCCCCGGCGCGGCGGCCCGCCAGACCGAGGCCATCGTCAGCTCCACCTGGGAGGCCATGCTCTCCGGGGCCATGGGCGTGCATCTTTTCCATTGGAGCGACCGCGACAACTTTCTCGCCACCCCGTACCCGCGGGAGGCGGGCTTCGGGGTGGTGGATCAGGAACGGCGCCCCAAGCCCAAGGTGTATGAGGCGGTGCGGTCCATGTTCCAGCACATGGACCAACTACCCCTGGCGCGGTTCCTTGCCGGTTCACAACCGCTGGAGCCGGATATCCTCGTCTACTGGCCGAACGACATCGACCTGGGCTGGAACCGGGCCAACGAGGAAACCGCCTCCCTCTGGGGTGGGCTCCGCCGCCTGGGGTTTAGACCGAAACTCGGCCGTGGCCCTCTTGCCGGGTTGGGCAAAGGGAAGATGGAAACCGAGGCCAAAAGCCTGCTCCTGCCGAGAAACTTCCAGATGCAACCGGACGATCTTGCCACCCTTGCCAAGGTGCTCGACCGGGGCATGCATATCCACGCCAACCTCGACCTGCCCGGCCAGTTCGACGCCAACCACCGGGACAACCCCGGCTGGGCCTCGACCATGGCCAAGGTCTTCGGGGTGGACGTGAGCCAGGCCAAGCCCGCCTGGGATAGCGGGATACGGCCGGGTGCGGATTGGAGTTCCGGCTACGCCCCCTTGCTCCTCACCCCTGAGCCAACAGGCATCCTCGACCAGACCCCGCCCAAGACAATCCGGGCCTGGAAATACTGGCAAGGGGTGCGCCCGGCCTCGGGAGGCACTGCCCAGGTGTGGAGCGAAACCGAATCCGGCCTGCGTCTGAGCGCGGCTCTGGTTACCAAGGAGCATTCCTTGGCGCGCACTGCGCTCAACACCTTTGGCCTGGGCGACTTCATTGCTCCGGCCATCCTGATGAACAGCCCGGGCGGCGCGCCCACCTTTGCCTGGGACACCCGCACCGCCTGGCTTGGAGCGCTCTACAAGAATTTTTTCGGGATGCAGCCCCGCATAGAACTTACGGGCACTGGGGCTGCCTATGTCCTCGCCGACCTGCGGCGGACTTCGGACGGCTGGCTTCTGGGCCTGATGAACGAACACACGGAACCGGCCCTGGTGAGCGTCCGGGCGGACTGGCTTCTCAGCGAAGGGGCTGTGGTGGAGGAGCTGCTTTCCGGCGGCGCCGAAGTTGGGCCGGGGCTGAACAGGCTGATTCTGGGAGGGGATGGCTACCGGCTGTTCCATATCACCCCTGCACCTCAGGGCCGGAATGAAGAACCGCCGCCGAAGGAAAAGGCGAACTAGGAAAGCCGGGACTTGTAATCCTCGTAGCCGAATGACCGCACCACCTCGCTCTCGCCGGTGCGCGAATCGCAAACCACGATGCTGGGCAGCCGCACCCCGTTGAAGGTGGTGGTCTTGACCATGGTGTAATGGGCCATGTCGCCGAACACCAGCCGTTGGCCGAGGGCAAGGGGCTCGGGAAAGGAATAGTCGCCGATCACGTCTCCGGCCAGACAGGAGAGCCCGCCCAGCCGGTAGGTGTGGGCAAACTCGCCTGGTTCGCCCGCGCCGAAAAGCACGGGCCGGTAGGGCATCTCCAGAACATCGGGCATGTGGGCCGTGGCCGAGGTGTCGAGGATGGCGGTAGCCATCTCGTTTTCCACGATATCCATCACCCGGGTCACCAGCACCCCGATATTGAGGCCGATGGCTTCGCCCGGCTCCAGATAGACCCGCACCCCGTATTTTTCCTGAATCCGGCTGATGGTGGCACATAAGCGGTCGAGGTCGTAGCCCTCCCGGGTAATGTGGTGGCCGCCCCCGAAATTGACCCATTGCATCCCGTGGAGAAACTCGCCGAATTTTTCCTCAAAGGCTGCAACCGTGTGCTCCAG
>JAZDIS010000421.1:0-4881 GCA_043804705.1 Pseudomonadota bacterium
CAAGAACTGGAAATCGGCGCTGAATCAGTTCAGCATCATGTTTGAAGACAGGCTGCCGGAATTTTGATCACAAAAACCATTTACACAAAATTCTTTACACGCCCTGATGCACCCAAAGCCATTCCTGGCCCTTTTATGCGCACGTTATGGGGTCTCCTTTTATCCGGCCGTGTAAAGTCCCCCGCTCGCCATTTTGATTTCTACAATTGGTTTAGCCGCATAAAGCAGGACGGAGTGACGCCATCTTTACGGATGGAGTTACGCAAAATTCTTGCACCATGTGTAACATTACGTGCACCATTTCATTGGGGTGAGGACACATCTGAACCGTCGAAGCCGATGCGGATAAAGGATCTTGTTGATTGGGAGTTAGTACTTTCCTGTGATCATGCCCATTCAGCGTTGAGGGATCGTGGAAAAACACCGATATGGCAGGCGGCATTACCTGACTTGTTGCAAGAATTTACAGGGTTACTCCGTGATGCCCTTGAGTTAAAGCAGGAATTGGGCGGCGCTGACGATAAAAGTGACTCGTCTTATATACATCAGCCATCAATCAGTGAGCACTCTCAGAATAGAGCTTTTGATGATTGGACAGCTCTGATCGAGCTGGCTCGGGATGCATGGTTGCAGGTTGCACAAAATGATCACGCGCGGGCTCAATATGTCGCTGAAAACTGGTGGCAAGAGTCCTATCCTGTGTTTAAGCGATTGGTTTTTTTTGCTGCTGCACAAAATGACGTGATTTCACATCGCCAGGCCCTAGATTGGCTTCTCGCTGATAAGTGCTGGTGGCTGTGGTCAGTGGAAACTGAGCATGAGGCGTTGCGGCTATTGGTTTATTTGGCACCAAAATTGGGTGGGCCAGAAATGGCTGAACTAGAACAGGCCATCCTAGCTGGTCCTCCGCGTGAGATGTTCAAAGTCGATTGTGAAGAGGAGGATTTGTCACGGATCATAAATCGGGAAATTTGGTTACGTTTTGCGAAAATTCAAAACACCGGTGCGGTGCTGGGCCAAGTTGCAAAAAACAAGTTGAAGGGGCTAACGCAGCGGTATCCCGTTTGGCATTTGGCCACAGATGAACGCGACGAGTTTCCGTTCTGGATGGGGACAGGTGACGAGAGACGCGAATTTTCTCGCACCCCACGCCACCGTCGTGAATTGGTTGAATGGCTCAAGGAAAATATCAGCGTTGACCACTGGAAGGAAGATGACTGGGGGCAACGCTGCCGAGATCATTTTTCAACTACCGCCTGTGCGTTGTGTGCTTTAACCAGAGAAGGAATCTGGCCTGTTGATCGTTGGCGCGAAGCGCTGCAGGCTTGGTCAGAAGACAAGCTTATTAAACGATCATGGCGTTACATGGCGGCAATTTTAAACGATGCTCCGGAGGACGTCCTACAGTCGCTCGACTATGGTCTCAGTTGGTGGCTAGAGGCTATCGCCAAGACCTTTGAGGGCCGTGAGACAATTTTTCTGAGCTTTTGCCGCCGCATTCTCGCGAAGGGTTATCAGGATGAGGGAGGCGCCGATGATCCTGTCGGTCGGTCTATTAATCATCCCGTGGGCCATGTGACGGAAGCGCTTCTGCGCTGGTGGTATCGAGGATCGATGGAGGATGGGCAGGGTTTGCCAGAAGATGTTAAATCCATTTTTACAGAACTGTGCAACACACAGATAGAGAAGTTTCGCCATGGTCGCGTCTTATTGGCCGCGCACGTGATTGCGCTGTATCGCGTTGATCGTGATTGGGCGGTAGAGCATCTTTTGCCATTGTTTGACTGGCAGCGTTCGCCGATTGAGGCGCGTTTTGCTTGGGAGGGTTTTCTATGGTCTCCACGTCTATACCGACCACTTTTATTGACTATTAAGGGCCCGCTGCTGGAAACCTCAGTTCATTATGATGAACTTGATAAGCATGCCGGGCAGTACGCAGCCTTTCTGACCTTTGTGGCACTGGACCCAGGCGACACTTTTACAACCACGGAATTGGCCAAGGCGATTCATTGTTTACCATCAGCCGGGCTAAAAAATTCTGCACAAACCTTGGTTCGAACCCTTGAAGGTGCACGGGATCAACGCGGTGAATATTGGCGCAATCGTTTGCTTCCATATCTTCACAATATCTGGCCAAAATCACGCGATTTAATAACACCAGAGATATCCGAAAATATCGCACGACTCTGCGTGACAGCAGGTGAAGCGTTTCCTGAGGCCTTGCGTGAATTACAGCACTGGCTTCAACCAGTGCAATATCCGGATTATACAGTTCATCTCGTGCATGAGGCGAAATTATGCCAACAATTTCCGGTAGAAGCTTTAGCTTTTTTAAATATGGTTATTGATGATGATGCACAGTGGCTTCCGAGAGAACTTCAGGAGTGCCTGAATGACATTGAACAAGCAAATCCTCAGCTCGTCAACGATCCTCGGTTTGTTCGCTTGGCTGAGCTATGCAGAAGGCGTGGCATTGAGTGAGAGACAGAAAAGATGGCGGATTTGATGAACGAGTTCGGGGGACAGTTACAGAATTAGTGAGTAATTGTGGGACATCCATAAGATTACCTGATTAGCGATAATCTTCCGCTGGAAGGAAAAGGAGGAGTGAATGGAAGGCGCAAGGACTCTAAACGACATGATTCAACCCGAAGGACAATCTCTCTTTGGTTGTGGTTTTTCCACTACCAACCTCCATTATTTTCGCACCTTTTATACCGTCTACGTGGACCGGCTTCCCGAAATTCGCCAGATCGGAGCTAGCTTTTTGGCCTCTATCGAACAAGAATTCATGAAACGCATGTGGGAGGCGGCATGATGAGTGGGCAAAAGAATCCGCCAGTTCCCAAGAAAAAAGAGACCTCTATCGTCCGCTCTTCTGCCGCCGAATATCTGACCTTTGTCGCGGCGGGAGGCGGTTCGGAAGCCAGCGTGGAAATGCGCTACGAGGACGAAAACATCTGGCTGACCCAGAAGATGATGGCGACCCTCTACGATGTCTCGGTGCCTGCCATCAACCAGCACCTGAAGCGCATTTTTGCCGACAACGAACTGACGCGGGAGGCAACTGTTAAGCAATACTTAATAGTTCAAACCGAAGGCAATCGTGAAGTTCGACGTGAGGTTGAACACTATAACCTGCAGGCCATCATCGCCGTCGGCTTCAAGATCGAAAACGAGCGGGCGGTGCAGTTCCGCAAATGGGCCAACCAGATCGTTAAGGACTACACCATTCAGGGCTGGACCATGGATGTGGAACGCCTGAAACGCGGCGGCAACCTGACGGATGAGTTTTTTGAACGCCAGCTGGAAAAGATCCGGGAGATCCGGCTTTCCGAGCGCAAGTTTTACCAGAAGATCACCGACATCTACGCCACCTCGCTGGATTACGACCCGACCGCCACCGCCACCAAGCGGTTTTTCGCCGCCGTGCAGAACAAGATGCACTACGCCATCCACGGCCAGACCGCGGCGGAGGTCATTGTGGACCGCGCCGATCATCGGAAGGAAAACATGGGACTGACCCATTGGGAAGGTGCGCCCCACGGGAAGATTCACGGATACGATGTCGCCATTGCCAAGAACTATCTCTCCGAGTTCGAGCTGGCCCAGATGCAGCGCATCGTCTCCGCCTATCTCGATATGGCCGAGCTTCAGGCCATGCGCAAAATCCCCATGACCATGGAAGACTGGGAAAAACGGCTGGCGGGCTTCCTGAAACTCTGGGACCGGGAGATTCTGCAGGACGCGGGAAAGGTATCGGCCGAGCTGGCCAAGACCCATGCCGAAAGCGAATACGAAAAATATCGCATCGTGCATGACCGACTCTTTGAAAGCGACTTCGACCGGATGGTGAAGCAGATCGAATCGGCCGGAGATGAAAAAACGGGTAAAGAATAGTGCGGGTGACTTGCGACAAACGGAGGGGCCGAAGGGGACAACACTGGTTCTAAAACAACTTGTTATCTAAAAAACTATGGCCATCCCCCGTAGTTCCCCGTTGCTGCTCCTTACATGCCTGAAGCAGCCATTCCCAATCTTTACCACTCAAGCCGCAACACATTATCCAGCGCGTCAACCTTGGCAACCCGCACGGAAACGACATCCCCAGGCTTTGCAGCCACAGCCTGACTCGGCGGCATATCGGCATCCAACAGGCAGTCGAGCAGAGTCAGATTAATCCGCTTGGGCCCCTTGTTGACCAGCAGCGCCTCAATTCTGGCCCCAGCCTTCTGTTCCAGATACCTGAGCAGCCAGTATCTATGCCGTGTGCGGCGCACCTGGTTGACCCTGGCCAATACCGTGTTGATATCCCCGGCAACCCCGGCGAGTTCATCGGCGGAAAACATCGCGCCCCGGCCAAGAAGCAATTGCTTGACCTGATGCTGCATGACCAGATCGAGAAACCTCCGGATGGGGGAAGTGACCGTGGTATACTGCATGACTCCGACCCCGCTGTGGGGCTTGGGATAGACCAGAAGCTCACCCGGCTTCAGCTGCTTGCGCTGGCGAAAAACAGAAAACAGATCCTTTTCGCCGCCCGCGATCAGCCGCTGATGGGGCTCATCTTGAGCCCGGAACAGTCCGGGTGCCTGGCGGTCCGCCACAAACTGCGCGGATAGCGTGTTGGCCAGCACCATGAACTCCGCCACCAGGCTGCGGGAGATGGTGTCCACCGGCGACAGGGCCACCGAGACCCCTCCTTCCGGATCAACGCTGATATTCACATCCGGCACCGGCAACAACAGCGCCCCTTTTTCTATGCGCCGCTGCTTGAGCTGCTCGCTGAGCCGGGCCAGGGCCTGCAATTCCCAGTCGCCGCTCGCCGCCAGCCTTTCCGCCTCCGGGTAATTCAACTGCCGCTTCACCGTAACCAGGCTC
>JAZDIS010000422.1:0-2923 GCA_043804705.1 Pseudomonadota bacterium
CCGTGGCAGACAATGCATTTGACCCCCATCAAGCCGTGTTTGCCGTTGAACCAGGTCTTTTCCTGGCCGGCATGGCATTCTCCACATTCCTGGTTTTCCGGGGTGGCCGGATGTTGTCCGGCGGCCCCCAGCACTGCCTGCGGCTGCATCAGCAGACACAGGCCAATCAGTACGATCAATCGGTTCATGGCCTCTCCTTGTCGTCGGGCGCGGCAGCGGCGACGAAAAAACAGTTCCTCGGGGAAGATCCCCGGCAGAAAAACGGCCGGGATATTGCCATCCCGGCCGCTCGTACTATGGCTGAAGCTCTTTCATCCCGTGCTTACTTCGCCGCTGCGGCGGTTTTCGGCGCCATGGCCTCGGTGAGCAGCTTGATGCCGGCCTGGGACTCGTTCATGGATTTGGTCAGCGACTCCTTGGCCATCTCCGGGTTGTGGAAGCCGTCGGAGTTCTCGGCGGTCCAGTACTCCCAGAGGATGTGCGCCTTCAGATGCTGATCCTGGGCCTTTTTGACGGTCTCTTCATCCACGCCGGCCTTCTTCGCCTCGACGATCTTGTCGATCAGGGCGGAGAGCCAGTATTCGGCCTTGCGCATCTTGCCCTTGATATGGGCCTTGATCGAGTCGATGGAGTATTTGGCCTGTTCCTCGGTCCACTGCGGATGGCACTTGAGACAGGTTTCCTTGAGCATTACCCTGGGGGTGACGGCAAAATGCGAGGTATACACCTTGCCGGCCTTGTTCTTCAGCTTCGGGGTGTGGCAGGCATCGCAACCCACTCCCGCCTTGCCGTGCTTGGAATTGTAATAGGACTCCGACTCTGGGTGCTGCCCCTTCCAGAGCAGCCCTCCGGTGATGGCATGCTTGAAGTCGAGAAAGTTGATCTTATTCACATAGTGGTCATAGAGCCCGAACACATCCTTGTACGGGAAATGGTTGGTCCGCCGGTCGTCCATCTTGACCGGTTGGCCGGTCTTGGTGTCGGTGCCGGGGTTGCAGTTGTATTCCACATGGCACTGGCCGCACTGCAGCCTGGAATCGTACTTGTCGAGCAGGGCGATCTTGCGGGTAAAGCCGCGAACGCCCATATCGATGACCTTGATGCCGGTCCGCTTCGGATCCTTGTGCCAGAGGGTGTCTCCGTCCGGCTGGGTGAGGGCGTCGATCAGACCGTCCCGGACGATCCGCGGCTTGGCGGCATGGGGATCGTGGCAGGTGAAACAGCTGAGTCCGTGCTCAACATCTTTCGCCACCTCCACCACATTGGACTGCCTGGACCACTTGGCGCCATCGACCTTGTCGCCCATGTAGGCCCAATTGAGGATCTGATCCTGGGTCTTGCACTGGAGGCAGACCGGATTGGCCGCCGCGGCGGTCTGAGGACGAAAGGCTTTATGCTCCTTTGTCTCGGGGTGGGTATCAACCAGAACATCCCAGGTCTTGCCCTTTTCAAAGATGTAGTTCCAGCCGTTCTTGGGCTGGAAACGGCCGCCGAAGGCGCGGTCCACCGCAAGCTGGTCGGTGAGCATGTTCACGTGGCTGCGGGTGAGATTGTGCTCCTTGGTGAAGCCGTGGCCGGCCATGAGCTTGTCCCAATACGGGTTGGGGGAACGGTTGGTGAGCTGGGACTTCTCATCCCGGGCCGGGCGGTGGTAGGTCTCCTGCATGAAACTGTCGTACTGGTCCTTGTGGCACTGGCCGCAGGTTTCCCAGGACATGTTGGTCACCGGCCTGGTTTCCGGGCCGGGGGCGGCGAGATGCCGGGCAAGGCCACTGTGGCAGCTGACGCAGTTCACCTTGCTGTGCTTGCCCATGGTGTGGAGTTCCTTCACCGTGCCATGGCATTCGTAGCAGGCTGCCGGGTTCACGTTTTTTTCCTGGACGGCCTTCTTTGCCTGGGCGTCAGCTTCCGGAGCGAACATCACGGCCATCGGCGCCAAAATAAACAGGGCCGCCGCCGTTACAACAGTTTTTTTGTGCATTTTTTTTCCTCCGCTCTGATTTGCAACCGGACACACAGAGGCAACAATGTGCGCCCTCCTCCTTGGATCCCGTTTTCTCTGAAAACTGAAATCTTCCGTGAAATACATGCTACAGAAAAAATCAGTAAAGGTGCTGTTAATAGCGGTAAAGATTTTGTAAATGTGGCGGACAAAGAGGGAGGACAAGGGACAGAACAGGGAGCACGGAGGGCTTCAGGCCTGTGGGCAGGCAAGCAGATTCCCCCTTCCCTTGGCTCAAGTCCACAAAAAAGAGCCCCCGATCCCAGGGGGAGGCGGGGGCAAAAAAACTATGCCGCTGGAAAAATTCCCGGCCCGGGATTTCTCCGGGCCGGGAATTTAGAGCCGCTGTTACTTGGCTGCGAAGGGGTCCTTAAACTCCTGTTCCGGCTGGAACATGAGCTTTTTCGCACCCCGGTTGTTGAGATACTTGGGCAACTCCAGGTCGATCTTGGCCGGGACAACGACACCCGCCGCGGTCAACCCCTGGCGGAGCAGGGCTTCCGCCTGTCCGGCGTGGATGGCGGCATCACCCAAAATCCGCATGGCCTCGGTGGGATTGTGGAACCCGGCAGAGTTCTCGGCCCCGAAGTAGATCACCCGGTAAAAGGCCTCTTCGTAGTGGTCCTTGGCCTTGGCGTACAGATCCTTGTCGATCTCCTTGCCCTCGGCCTGGGCCTTGTGGGTCATCTCAAAGAGCTTGGCCACCGTGGCCGTGGCGTACCCGGAGCGGATAAAGATGGAGACGGCCCGATCCTGAATGGCGAAGACCTGCTCCTTCAGCCATTCCGGGGTCTCGGTGTGGCATTGCTGACATGCCTTCATGTCATTTTTCAGCGGGCTCATGATCCGGTGATCCGAGGCCTTCTGGCTTCCCACCTTGGTATACGGCATATGGCAGTCGGCACAGGAAACACCTGCTTG
>JAZDIS010000423.1:0-4183 GCA_043804705.1 Pseudomonadota bacterium
TCTTCCAATAAAAATGCACTATATAATCGCCGCTCATCATTGTCAAAACAGAATAATGATCAATATCAGGAATGCTTGAAAAACCTGCGGAATAGCACCACCGCTCAGGTCACCCTCAAAGCCTCAACAATATTCTTCCGTGCAGCCCGAAAAGCCGGCAGCACCCCACCGACAAAACCCATAATGAGAGAAAAGAGCAGGGACTTGTAGAAGATTTCAAAGGTAAGAGTAAAACTGAAAGCCAGCTCCGAAAAGGTCTGGAAATTGAGCGTGGAAATGGTGAAGAGTTGCAGAAAAGAGGCAAAGAAGAGCCCGATGCAGCCGCCGACCAGGCCGAGCAGCAGGGACTCCATGAGGAAGGCCGCGAGGATACTGCCCCGCTGGAAACCAAGCGCCCGCAGGGTGCCGATCTCACCCGTCCGATTGGAGACGGCAGAATACATGGTGATCATGGCACCGATAATGGCACCCAAAGAAAAGATCACCGTCAGCGACATCCCCAGGATGCGGAGGAATTTGGCCATCATCTCCGACTGGTCGGCATAGTACTTGGTCTCCCGCCGTGCCTCCAGGGTCAGGCGGGGATCGTTCTCTATCCTTTTTTTCACCGCATCAAAGGCTGACGAATCGGCCAGCTTGAAGATCACCGAGGAATAAACCGGCCGCCGGAAGGCCTGCATGAGCTGATCGGCATCGCCCCAGATCTCCGAACTGAACGCGCTGTTGCCCGCATCGAAAATCCCCACCACCGTCCAGTCGCGCATGCCGAAGCGCAGGTTCTCCCCTACCCCGCCTCCCCGAAAACGCCGGGCAATGCTGGCCCCGGCCATGATCTCCGACGATCCGGCCTTGGGCATCCGCCCCTGCACCAGCTTGACCTGGGGACGAAGCAGCAGTGATTCCGGCTGGATGCCGCGGATCACCACCTGGGAGGTCTTGTTGGTTCCCCGCTTGGGGAGATTGATCAGCACCAGCAGTTCTTTGGCCAGGAGCCGACGGCCTCCTGAGCCGAATGCGACCTCCGGCTCTGTCTCGACAACGGAGGCCTGCTGGCGCTCGATACCACTCTGCACCTCCGAAGCGGAACCCTTGCGGATCACCACGACATTATCCGGCGAACCGGTATCCACCAGGGTCTTTCTCAGCCCCTCGGAGAGCATCAGGATCGAGGCAAAGACGAACACCACCAGAGCCATGCCCGAGGCGGTCAGCACGGTCGTCAGTCGCCGGGTCCAGAGATTGCGGAAGCTGTAGGAGAATGGGATAGCCATGGTTACCCGATCCTCCTCAAACCATCAGCAACACGAATGGTAACCGCACGCCAGGTCGGAAAGATTGCCGCAACGATACCCACCAGCAGCGCGGCCGCCACATCCAGATAGATCGTCGAGGTTGCCACGTTGAAGATCGGGAAAAAATTGGACAGGGTGCTGCCGAAGGCCTTGGCAGCGGGAAAGGTGAGGACAATGCCCAAAACGCAGCCGGTCATGGAAATGATCAGCGATTCGCCGAAGATCAGGCCGGCAATATGGTAGCCGCGAAAGCCGAGGGTCTTGAATACCGCGTATTCGCCGATCCTCTCCCGCGCCGTCATGGCCATGGTATTGGCAACCACCGCCATGATAATGATGATCACCACGAACGAGACTAGCTGAATGGCGATGACGATTGCCTCGGTCATGGAGATGAAGCTGAGCTGGAAGGCCTTTTCCGTCTCGGTCAGGGTCTCGGCCAGGGAATTTTTAAAGGTCTTGTCGATGGCCAGGGCCACATCGGCCGCCCGGTTCGGGTTGGTCACCCCGACCATGTAGAAGCCCACCTGGTTGGCCCGACGCGGCACGGTCTTGACCATGGTTTCATTGAGATACGCCCAATTGAAGAACATCTGTGTCTCGTCAACCGTCTTGTCCCTGCCCCGGTAGATGCCGCGCAGCACGAACTCCCAGTTACCCGGATAGATGGTGCCCTTCAGGACGATGGAATCCCCGATCTTCCAGCCGAAGCGCTGCGCCAGCTTGCGGCCGGCCACGCAGCCCTTGCGGTCGCGGCTGGACGCGGCAAGCTGCTCCGGCGAGAGCACAAACTCGGGATACAGTTTCAGGTAATTCTCCATCTCCACGGCAAAATTGGGGAAGAAGTTCTTTTCGTCGATATAAACACCGCCGAACCAACTGCCGTAGGATACCGCTTTGACGCCGTCGATCTGGCGGATGCGGTCCTTGTAGGAAATGGGCAGGGAAAAGATCAGGGAGATGGAGTTCCTGGTGACGAGACGGCTGGCGGATGAGGCATCGACTCCGGCATACCAGGCGCTGATGACCGTGCGGAGCATGCCGAAGGCGAGGATGGCAATGGTAATGCCAAGGATGGTCAGGGAGGTGCGCAGGCGGTGGCGGAAGGCATTTTTCCAGAGTAGCTTAGCGAGATGCATCGCTCAATTCACCCTTTTCCAGATACCTGATGACATGGGCCTTTTCGGCCGCACGGGGGTCGTGGGTTACCATGATGATCGTCTTGCCCGATTCCCGGTTGAGCCGCTCCATCAAATCGAGGATCTCGCCGGCAGAGTAGCGGTCAAGGTCGCCGGTCGGCTCGTCGGCCACCAGGATGGTTGGGTCGGTAACCACGGCTCGGGCAATGGCGACCCGCTGCTGCTGGCCGCCGGAAAGCTGTGACGGGTAGTGATCCATCCGGTCGGCCAGACCCACCACCCGCAGGGCGGTTTCCACATGGGCGAGCCGCTCTTTCCGGGAAAGACGGCTCAGAAGCAGCGGCAGTTCGACATTTTCGAAAGCGGTCAGGACCGGAATCAGATTGTAGAACTGGAAGATGAACCCGACATGCAGTGAGCGCCAGCGGGCCAGCTCCGTCTCGGCCAGGGTGGTGATTTCCACGTCGTTGATCAGGATGCTGCCGGAGTCGGCGCTGTCGATGCCAGCCAGGAGGTTGAGCAGCGTGCTCTTGCCCGAACCGGACGGACCCATCAGGGCGAGGAATTCCCCGTCGGGAATATCAAAGGTGATATCCTCGAGCACCGGGATAACCTGGCTGCCCCTGCGGTAGGACTTGGAAAGGTTCCGTATCTTTACGATGTCTGGTTTTGATTGGTTCATAGGGTTATTTCTCGGGGATGCTGATCCGCGAGCCGTCCCGCAGCTTTTCACTGGGATGCAGGACCACGCTGTCTCCGGCCTTCACGCCGCTCTTGACTTCCACCGCGTCACCAATCTTCGCGCCAAGCTCCACCGGGGTCTCGACGACCCGGTTGTCTTTTACCAGGAAGACCACCTTCCGCCCGTTCCTCTCCACAACTGCCTCAGGATTGACCGTGGTGCCGGGTTTCTGTTCTCCCGCAGCCACCGGCCGGGTAAGGAAGGCCACCTTGGCGCTCATCTCCGGCAGGATCCGCTTGTCGAAATCCACGAACTTGACCTTAACCAGCACCGTGGCCTTGCTCCGGTCCGCGGTCGGCACGACCATATGGACAGCCCCGCGGAAACGGAGGTCGGGAAAGGCATCCAGCTGGATCTCGCACGGTTGTCCGACCTTGACCTGCTCCAGGTTGGATTCGGAAACATCCACTTCGGCCTGCAGGGAGCCCATGTCGGCAATGGTCACGACCGCTGCCTTGGCATCGGCTGCCGCGCCAAGTGGGGTGACGATATCCCCCACATCGGCATTCTTGGTCAGAACCACCGCATCAAAGGGTGCCCGGATAAAGGTGAATTCCACCGCGACCTTGGCCGCATCAAGGGCGGCCGAGGCTGCCCGGATATTTGCTTCGGCACCGGCAACCGCCGCCTTGGCCTTCCGGTAGCGGGCCTGCGCCGTGTCATAGTCTGCGGTGGAAACAATTCCCTCGGATAGCAGGGCCTTGAATCGCTTGTAGGAGAGCTCGGCATCGTGCAACTCGGCCTGCATCTGCTCCAGCGTCGTACGGATACTGTTCAGATTGGCCGCTGCCTGGGATTGGCCGGCAAGGACGTCGGCATTTTCGATCCGGGCAAGCACCTCCCCTTTCCGGACAGTGTTCCCCTCCTCGACCCCCAGCCAGACGAGCCGCCCGGTTGCCTTGGAAGCCACCGCCGCCTTCCGCTGGGCGACGACATAGCCGCTGGCATTCAGCAGGGTAAAGCCCTGGGAAGGATAGGTCTGCTGGACACTCACGATCTCAATGGTGGCC
>JAZDIS010000424.1:0-2868 GCA_043804705.1 Pseudomonadota bacterium
ACAATCACTGCCTCTTTCCCTAACCGCTCCTCCTGCCTTAGAGTCTCGATGGTTTTTGGGGCGAACTCCTCATGATGGGTGGATTTAAGGACCGGCGGGGACAAATGCCTGAAAATAGCCACAAATTCAAACCGTTAATCAAGGTAGAAATACTGTGGCGGCAACTACCTAACCCGCGCTTTTTTTAGCATTTTTTTACATCGGTGCGGCAACAGTCCGCCCCAGCAACTCGAGAAGCCGCTGATGGATGTTGTCAAACCCGCCGTTGGACATGATGACCACCACGTCGCCCTCACAGGCGCTGCCATCAAGATAGGAAAGGATCTCTTCGGTAGTGGAAAAATACCCGGCGCCCAGACCGCGGCTTGCCAAGTCGTCAACCAGCTGGCGGGAGGAAAACTGTTCGGCAACTGGAATATTGGCAAGAGGTGCAGGCTCACGCACCAGGACCTCTGTCGCGGCATCAAAGGCAGAGGCGTAAGCCTCCTGAAAAACCTTGCGCCTGCTGGAGTTTGTCCGGGGCTCAAAAACAGCCAGCAAACGGCGGCCCGCATAGGCGGCAGCCAGAGCAGCCAGGGTTTCCCGGACTGCGGTCGGATGATGGGCAAAATCGTCGATTACCGTCACCCCGCGCGCCACACCCCGCACCTCCTGCCGCCGCCGCACCCCTTGAAACTTTCGCAAACCCCGGGCAACGTCCTGCCGGGCAAATCCCAGGATGTCGAGGACCGCGATCACGGCCAAGGCGTTGAGAGCATTGTGGCGCCCAGGCAGGACATTCTCAAAACCGCCAAAGGGGACGCCATGCTTGCTGACCTGAAACGAGGTAGATTCCGGGCTAACCAGCAGATCAGTCAACCGCCAGTCACAGCCTTCGGAACATCCGTAACCAACCAGCGTGCACCCGGCCCCCCGGCAAACCTCCCGGACTACCGGATCATCCCAGCATGCCACCAGGAACCCATTCGGGGGCATGCCGGCAACTAGTTTGGCAAAGGAGGATTTGATGGCGGCAAGATCCGCATAGATATCGGCATGGTCAAACTCGATGCTGGTCAGGATGGCGATTCGTGGCCGGTAATGGATAAATTTCGGCCCCTTGTCGAAAAAGGCCGTATCGTACTCATCGCCTTCGGCGACAAAATACTCCCCCTCCGCCACATTAAAATTCCGGCCAAAGGCCTGCACCAGCCCACCGATCATAAAACTCGGCTCCGCGCCGATCTCGCGAAGCAGGCTGGCCAAAAGAGAGGAGGTCGTGGTCTTGCCATGGGTTCCGGCAACAACCAGCGAGGTCTTGTCGCGGATAAAAAAATGGCTCAGGGCCTGAGGAAATGAGACATATGGAATGCCGCGCTCAGCCAGGGCCAAGGCTTCCTGGTTTTCCCGCCGGATGACATTGCCAACCACCACCAAATCCGGACGCGGCTCGAGATTGTCCGGGGAATAACCGGACTGCACGGCAATATCCTGCCCTGCCAAAAAATCGCTCATGGGAGGATACATCTGCTGATCCGAACCGGTCACGGTAAAACCCGCACTTTTCAGCATGCCGGCCAAGGCGCCCACCCCGGTGCCACAGATGCCCATGAGGTGGATATGTCTGATTTTTTCAGGAAAACGATTGAGAGCGGGATCGAGGCCCACGGGGGGAACAGACACCGTCAAGACCTGACGGTATCACGCACCGATTGGTAGATCGCGCGAAACATCTCGTCAAAATTGCCCGGCGCAAGCCGCCCCACCTCAATGAACTTCACCACGATCTCCTTGGACACCTTCAGAATAGCATCTTCGGAAACAGGCTTCAAGGCAGGCTCGGGCGTTTTAACGGATTGACTCATAGAATTCTCGGAAAGGAAAATCAGGAGAAAAAGGCAAAAAAACCTCTGCCATACACGAAGAAGGCCAATTCTTAAGGCTGGCAGAGGCTGACCTGTTGAGAAAAACTGGTAAAGCCCTCCCCAAAGGTGCGTTTACATAGAGTGGTGGAGCTAAGCGGGATCGAACCGCTGACCTCTTGAATGCCATTCAAGCGCTCTCCCAGCTGAGCTATAGCCCCACATTTTCTTGAAGCGCCGGCAACGGCTATCCGCCGGACACGCTGGTTCAAATACCACCCGCCGTATTGCATGTCAAGCGTTTTCTCCAAGAAAAGTCCTGCCATTTTTCTTGCCAAGGCCAGATGAGTCTGTTACAGTCTGAAAGATTTTTTCGATGGCCATAACTCGCTGTAAATTAAAGGCATTCTAAATAAAAAGTAGAGGTAACCGCATTATGTTCTCGCCCTTTGACTCGCTGTTTGGATGGCTCTCCAACGATCTGGCCATTGACCTGGGAACTGCCAACACTCTGGTTTTCGTAAAAGGCAAAGGCATTGTGTTACGGGAGCCCTCGGTGGTTGCCATCCGCAAGGATGCGCGCACCAACAAAGTTCTTGCCGTGGGCAAAGAAGCGAAGATGATGCTGGGCCGCACCCCAGGCAATATAATCGCGGTCCGGCCGATCAAGGACGGCGTCATCGCCGACTTTGAAGTCACCGAGGCCATGCTGCGCTATTTCATTAATAAGGTCCACACTCGCCGCACCCTGGTGCATCCCCGCATCATCATCAGCGTTCCCTCCGGCATCACCCAAGTTGAAAAGAGGGCAGTCAAGGAATCCGCTGAATCGGCGGGCGCCCGCGAAGTGTACCTCATTGAAGAACCAATGGCTGCGGCCATTGGCGCAGGTCTGCCCATTACCGAACCAACCGCCAACATGGTTGTTGACATTGGCGGAGGCACCACCGAGGTTGCCGTAATTTCCCTGGCCGGCATTGTCTATTCCAGCTCCCTGCGGGTGGCCGGCGACAAAATGGACGAGGCC
>JAZDIS010000425.1:0-3870 GCA_043804705.1 Pseudomonadota bacterium
TGCCTAGGTGACGGCATGCTGTTCGGCAATCCCCACATCAAAAAAACGTTCGGGAAATCGTTGGGAAAAATCGCTTAAGCCTGTGCCCGCAGGCATGGCGGCAGTGATGGCCACAACGCGCGGGTCATGTTCCGCGATCTGGACCAGGGTTTCGCCAAAAACCTTGGTGTAGCTGGGCGGGGCCGGAGGGGAAGGGAGGGGCAGGCCGGTGTCGATGCAAAATGGGCCGACTCCGTGAAAATCGCCCGGGTTCTTTTCCGCCGGCTCGTAGCCCTTGCCCTTGGTGGTCAGCACATGGATGAGGGTGGGGCCGGTGCTGAAATCGCGGACATTGCGCAGGGCCTCGATGAGGTTTTCCAGCTTGTGGCCGGGCAGGGGGCCGATGTATTCGAACTTGAGGGCCTCGAAGAGCATGCCGGGGGTGAAAAATCCCTTGAGGCTCTCCTCGCTTTTCTTGAGAACCGAGAGGATGTTTTCCCCCACGTTGGAGAAGGATTTGAGGAAATGCTCCATCTCCTTCTTGACCCGCACCGCTGTCTTGCTGGTCAGTTTTCTGCTTAAAAAACTGGAAAGCGCCCCCACGTTGGGGGAGATGGACATCTCGTTGTCATTGAGGATGACGATGAGATCCTTGTGCAGATGCCCGGCCTGATTGAGAGCCTCAAAGGCCATGCCGCCGGTCATGGAGCCGTCGCCGATCACGGCGATGCTCTTGTGCCGGTCGCCCTTCAGGTCCTTGGCCGTGGCAATGCCCAGGCTGGCCGAGATCGAGGTGCTGCTGTGGCCGGTGTCAAAGGCGTCATATGCGCTTTCCGCCCGTTTGGGAAAACCGCTGATCCCCTGGTACTGGCGCAGGGTGTGGAATTGCTCGCGGCGGCCGGTGATCAGTTTGTGGGTGTAGGCTTGATGGCCCACGTCCCAGACCAGCTTGTCCTCGGGGGTATCGAAAACATAATGGATGGCCAGGGTGAGTTCGACCACCCCCAGGCAAGGGGCCAGGTGTCCGCCGGTCTGGGAAACGGTCTGGATGATCGTCTCTCTGATCTCCGCGGCCAGCGTCTCGAGTTGTTCCACGGAGAGCTTTTTGAGATCGGCCGGGGAATTGATGGTGTCCAGCAAGGGGGTATGGCTCATTGTGGCCTTTTTTCCTCCGGGAGAACCCTGGCGGGTGTCCGGTTAGTTGTTTCGTTCGTATATATACCGGGCAAGGGCGCGGAGCGGCTCGGCTTTGGCGTCAAAAATCTCCAGGGCGGTCACGGCCGCATCCACAGCTTCCTTGGCCATGACCTTTGTTTTGGCAACGCCGAAAAAGGCGGGGTAGGTCGCCTTGTTCCGCTGGGCGTCGGCTCCGGCGGTCTTGCCGAGGTCTGCCGTGGTTCCTTCCACATCCAGGAGGTCGTCGACTATCTGGAAGGCCAGGCCGATCTGCGCACCGTATCGGCTCAGGGCGGCAAGCTGTACCTCGTCGGCCTTGCCGAAGATCGCCCCTGCCTGGACCGAGGCGGTGATAAGGGCGCCGGTTTTGTAACCATGGATCAGCCTGAGATGCTCAAAGTCGATAGCCCTCCCTTCGGCGGCAAGATCCAGGGATTGGCCGCCCACCATGCCCACTGGGCCGATGGCCTTGGCGATGGTGTTGATCATTGTAAGCTGTGCCTCCGGGGAGATTCCCTGGAGGGCATCGGGATGGCTCATCAGTTCAAAGGCGAAACTCAGCAGCCCGTCCCCGGCCAGAATGGCTTCCGCTTCGCCGAACACCACATGGCAGGTCGGTTTGCCGCGCCGGAGGTCATCGTCGTCCATGGCTGGCAGATCGTCATGGATCAGGGAATAGGTGTGGATGCATTCCAGGGCGCAGGCAACGGGCAACAGAGGGGTGGTGGCGGCGTGCAGGGCCTCTGCCGCGGCCAGGGCCAGGATGGGACGGATTCTCTTGCCCCCGGCGAAAAGGCTGTAACGCATGGCCTTGATATGGTTGGTCAGCACCCCCTCTTCAGGCAACATATAGCGCGTCAGGGCCTGTTCGACAACCGCGCATTGTTGAATCAGATATTTTTTAACGTCCATGGCTGGGGAATTTCCGTGAGTTGCAAGCGAGACAGAGGCTAGGCATCATCTTCATCAGGGGCCGTGCCGGAAGTGTTAAAGGGAACGCCGATGAGTTTGCCGTCTTTTTTCAAAAGGAGATCAACCTTTTGTTGTGCTTCCTCCAACTTGTGATTGCACAACTCGGCCAGCTTGATTCCCTCGTCAAATTTTTTCAGGGATTTTTCAAGACTCAGGTCGCCGTGTTCCAGCTCCCGGGTGATCTGCTCAAGCGACTCCAGTGCTTCTTCAAAAGATTTTTTGGACATGATCCCTCCCGAGGTTTCTCAAAAAAGAATGGTCCTCGTCTTTCGGCAAGTATGAATGGAATTGTTTAAAATAATTGAAGTTGCGGTTCTGGGCAATGTCTTTCCAAAAAAACATGCGTATGGTAGGTTGTGGAGGGTCGGTATAATCAATATTCCCGCGTGGCTTGACACGCTTTTTCCGAAGAAAAAACTCCATGCCTTACTCCCTGCAAGATTTGCTTCCCCAATTCAGCCGCTGGCTTTCCGTGGAAAAAGGGTATTCCCCTAAGACCGTTGAGAGCTATGGGAGGGATCTTGCCGAATTTGCATCGTTTGTTGGTGCTGCTCAAGATGTCGGTCAGATCGAGCCTCGTGCCGTTCGTTCCTATGTCTATGCCCTAAACGGCAAAAACAAAGGCAGCTCCGTGGCCAGGAAGCTTTCCGCCCTGCGTACCTTTTTCCGCCACCTGCTCCGCGAGGGGGTTATAAGGCATGACCCTGTTGCGCCCATTGCCACGCCGAAACAGGAAAAGCACATGCCTGTTTTTCTCACGGTGGACGAGGTCTTTACCCTGTTGGAGATGCCGGGCGGTGAGGATGCCTTTGCCTTCCGTGACCGGGCTATTCTTGAGATTCTTTACTCCACAGGGCTGCGGGTTGCCGAGCTTGCTGCTCTTGATTTGGAGCGTCTTGACGCGGAAGAGGGTATGCTCCGGGTTACCGGCAAGGGCAACCGGGAACGCTTGGTGCCGGTGGGCAACCCGGCCCTGGAAGCCCTGCGTCAATACCTTCCCCAGCGGACTCTGTTGATCCGCGAACGGATCGCCCGAGGGGATGCGCCGGAAAACAAGGCGGTTTTTTTGAATCACCGAGGGTTGCGGCTCACCACCCGAAGCATCGAGCGGCTGGTGAAGCTCTATGCCCTGCGGGCCGGGATCGCTGCCCGGGTAACGCCCCATGCCCTGCGCCATTCCTTTGCCACCCATTTGTTGGAAATGGGGGCGGATCTGCGCACGGTGCAGGAATTGCTGGGGCATGTCAGCCTGTCAACCACCCAGCGCTATACCCATCTGAACATGGATCACCTGAACGAAGTTTACGACAGGGCTCATCCAAAGGCGAAACGGTGAAAGTTGCACGGTGTAAAGTGAATGACTGTTTGGATATGAACTGTATTTTTTGGGAGGACTCGCGTTGAAGATCAGATCGACCACAATCGTTGCCGTCCGGCACAAGGGTGAAGTGGCTCTTGCCGGAGACGGACAGGTATCGCTGGGCAATACCATCATGAAGCATGAGGCGCGCAAGGTCCGCCGCCTGTATGAAGGCAAGGTTATCACCGGCTTTGCCGGGGCCACGGCCGATGCCTTTACCCTGTTCGACCGGCTGGAGCAGAAGCTTGAGCAGTACGACGGCAACCTGATGCGGGCGGCGGTGGAGGTGGCCAAGGACTGGCGTACCGACAAGATACTGCGTAAGCTTGAGGCTTTTCTGGTGGCGGTGGACAAGCATCACTCCCTGCTGCTTTCCGGTACCG
>JAZDIS010000426.1:0-8839 GCA_043804705.1 Pseudomonadota bacterium
GGCTTGAGGCAATATCGGTGGTGATTGCCGCAGAACGTCCGACCAGTACCAGGGCGTTGTCCAAGGCCCCAGGCTGTTCTGCCAGTTCAAGGGCTCGAATAAAGGGGATGTGCTGAAAGGTCTTGGGCGGCCCCAGATAGCGCAGATAGGCCCCTTTTGCAGGAAACAGGTCTGCCGAGAGATCAGGCACCCGGCGTTTGAGTGACTGGAGGGCGCTGCGCCAGAGGGCATCGGGCGCAGCGGGTAGACGGCGGATGATACGGTCCGGGTCGATTTCCATGGCCACCATTCCCACTTCGGCACCGGCCTCCACCAGTTCGGGCATGGGGTCCTGTCTGCGCTGGAGTGTGCCGTGCGCGGAATCCTCCAGGGCCAGGCTGGCACCAAGCACCACATTGCCGGCCCCACGAATCGCTTCAATCAGACTCGCGTCTTCGTCGGGGTCGGAAGGCCGCTCAAATATTATGTCGAAAGCGATGACTCCCGCCCCTGCCCGGTTAAGAGCCTCGATAAGCCGGGCGTAGAGGCTGCGCGGCCAGGGCCAGGGGAGTCCCAGGGCGGCAATGGATTCGTCATCGATGCCAACGATGAAGATGGGTGTTTCTTGGGCGTTTGGACAGGTGGCCACGGTCAAGGTATCGAAGGCGTGATTTTCGAGGGACTGCCAGAGGCGTGTTCCTGAAAGTAACCCCATAGCAAGGGAGAGCGCTGCCGCCACCAGCCATGTCGAATGTCCAGTGATGAAACAGCGCAAGGCTTGGAGACTCAAGCCGGTATTGCCTTTGTTCATAATGATAAGGTTTCCGTGAACCTGGCTAATTTTGAACCGTGAAGATGGGGCTGTAGCGGCCGGCAGCGAGCATTTCCTGGTCGTCAGTGCCAAAGCCCACGTAGAACTGCGCGCCGATGACCGCAGAGACATCAACGCTCTCCAGGATGGATACATCCACATGGGAGGTCAGGGCCGCGTCGATATTATTCAGATACTCCGGCATCGCCCCGCCGCTGTAAAAAGCCCAGCCGCCACTTTCATTCAGGAAATAAATACCCGCTGGGACAGGTAACCCGTCAGGGGTGATGGCGGCCACATAGATCTTGTACAGGCTTGAGGAAGATCTCAGAGAGAGAGCTCTGCGGGAGGCTGAGGCCACGGCCTGCTGCCCGAGGTCGATGGACCCGAGATAGAGATTCGCCACGAGGGTGAGGTTCTCCAAGTCTCCGTCCCTGTCGGCGGCAAGGATAATCCTGGGGATGGCTTCAGGCGCGATGGAGTTGGGGGTTGACGGATCGAGATCAAGGATGCCGGTAATAGTGTCGTTGATAACGAGTTGGGGCACCAGAGATCTTTCGAGCAAGCCGTTGCCGAGCTGTCCCTTTGCGTTGTCACCCCACGCCCACAGCGTGCCATCGTTTTTAATGGCGAGAGTATGGGTATCGCCCGCGGCAACAGCACTATAGCCGCTACCGATTTGCACCGGGCTATAACGGGAAATGACTGTGCCATCGCCGAGTTGGCCATGCCAGTTGCTCCCCCACGCCCACAGAGTTCCATCGGTTTTGAGAGCTAGGCTATGAACCCCATATGCGGCAATGGTGGAATAGCCGCTACCGATTTGCACCGGGCTATGACGGGAAATAATTGTGTCATCGCCGAGTTGACCAAACCAGTTGCTCCCCCACGCCCACAGAGTGCCGTCGGTTTTGAGGGCAAGGGTGTGATCCAGCCCCGCGGCAACTGCGCTGTAGCCGCTCCCGATTTGCACGGGGCTTGTCCGGTTGGTTGTGGTGCCGTCCCCGAGCTGACCATTTGAGTTAACACCCCAGGCCCACAGCGTACCATCGCTTTTGAGGGCAACGACATGATAAGAACCTGCGGATACTGCACTGTAGTCCCTGCCGATGAGTACGGGGACGGTGCGGTCGGCACTCCCGAGACTGCCGGATAAATCGGCATCGTTTCTCCCCCACGACCACAGTGTGCCATCGGCTTTTAAGGCGAAACTGACTTCTTGCCCTACAGCTACAGTGCTGTAATTATCGCTGCCGATTTGTACGGGGGTCAGACGGATATTTGTTGTTCCATCGCCGAGCTGTCCATGAGTGTTAACTCCCCAGGCCCATAGTGTACCATCGTTTTTAACGGCAAGCGAATGGCCTGCCCCCGAAGCAATTGCCCTGTTGCAGCTGCCGACCACGCGTTGGGGGAAATTTTTATTGCTGATCGGGCCCAGCCATAACTGATCCCAACTGTTATCCCCCCAGGCCCAACAATTGCCATTTACGTCGATGACAAAGCTGCTGTCCCATCCCATCGTAATTCGTGACTCCGCACCTGCCAAACCTGTATTCAGCGTCAGGCACAGGCCGAGCAGCAGGGCAATAATTCTGCGGTGATTAATGCGCTGTTGAAAAGCATTCATAGCTATCCACCTGGACATCTTTTCTCCACGTTAAAAACGGAAACTGAGCGCTGTCCCATAGAAGATCGGTTGTTCGTGAGAGAACAGGGACCGGGCGTAGACATCAACCTGCCAATCCTTACGGTACGATTGCCAGGAGGTCAGTACCGTGCCCTCCCAACCATGTTGCAAAAGCTGGGTGTTGGCCTCGTCGGCATAGCGATCGCCGCGGTAGATGGCATGGCCTTGGATCGACCAGCGGGCTGCCGGTCGCCAGGTGAGGCCAACCGCTCCTTGATGCGCCGGAACATAGGGCAGCTCATTGTCCTGAAACCAGCGGCTATTTACACTTCGTGCCGACCGATAGCGCAGATGCAGGGAAAGAGCATCGCTGAGGAGGTGTTCGTGGCTCAGGCCCCATTCCTCCACCGTGCCGCTGCCGAACCTCGGAATCGCCTCGGGCATGTCGGCATTCAAGGACTGGATTGAGCGCTGTTCGAGCAAGGAGAGATCGGCCAGTTCCGTGGTGGCATTATCAGGGCCAAAGGGACTGAACTCAAGATTGTTGATCTCCCGATGATCAAACCAGGCGGTTGTGAAGTTCGCGGCTTTTTCCCACTCCAGCTGAATCTTGGTTCGTTGCAGACGTCCGCCGGCCAAGGTCATGACGTCATCAAAGGGGATGCCGGCAGTGGCGACCGGGGCCAGGGTATTGAAGGACACGGGACGGGTCCAGTCCTGGCAAGCCAGCCGGATCGTCCAGTCTGGAACCGGCCGGTAGGTGCCGCCCATGTTCAGCTGCCAGCGCTCGCTCAGTTCATGATAATCACCACGGACAAAGGTGATGCCGTTGCGGTGGTAGAGGTTGACGGTATCGGAGCCGAGCCGGGTGCGGGTGACATCGGCCTGTATGGCGAAGGGGGAAAAGGCGGCCTTGAGGGAGGCGTAGGCAAGCTCGGAGACATCAGTGCTGCGGTCCTCCCCAAATGCGGAAGGGACGGAGGTGGGGCGCGCCCAGCGCTGATAGCCGCCGTCATCCCGCCGCCGGGCCCATTCTATGCCGGAACTGGCCTCCCAATTCGGGCCGAACCGTCTGCTGTGCCGGAACTGGACGCTGTCGCGCTCCGGCCACAAGTCATCCACCACGCGAGTGGTTGGGATCAGAAGGTCCGGCCCCTCAATGCGGGATGTCTCTCTGGAAGTGCTGAATTTGAGCCATGAGTGCGCCTCGGGGGAGTGACGGTAGTTGGTGCCGAAATCTACCCTTTTATTGTCCCCGGAAATAGACTGATTGCCCCCGGAGAGATGGCGGTCGATGTCGGGCCTGAAGCTGTTGGCAAAAAGAAAGAACCGCCAGTCCGGGCTGGGTTTCATCCCCAGTCCGAGGGGCACCTGGATTGCCTTGGCAGAAAAACCGTCATCCTGCCAAAGTTGGAGTTGGCCTTCAGCAAACCAAGCCACAGGGAACCGCGTGTTGTGATAGCCGTTCATGGTGAGTCCGGGGACCATAATCCGGCTCTGGCCGCCACTTTCAAGCCAGGATGAGGCCCGGCCGTGGATTCCTGGCGTCGGCACCAGCGGTTGCCAGCGGCCGGTTGTGCCGAAGGCGGTGGGGTCGGTGAGAAAGCCCAGAGTCAGTTCGGAGTTGCGTAAAAATTCTCCGGCATAGCGGTTGGCCAGAAAGAAATGGCTGCCGGCCCAGAAGGGGTCGTAGCTCTCCTGGGCGGCGCGCATGGCCCAGTCCTCCATGCCGAACTGGGCATAGGCCGAGCCTAGGTTGGCTGCGCCTTGGAGGTCGGTGGCCAGCTGGTTCATTGATTTGAGGTAGGGCAGGCGGGCCATGCCCTCGCGGGCGGAGAGGATGGCCGCACCGGTCTGCCAGTGATCTTGCTGGATCAACGACTTGAGGAACCAGGGCATGGGATCGCGCTCGTCGAGTTCGGCGGCCCGAGTCAGGCAGTCAAGGGCGGCCTTGAGTTGACCCAGCTGGTAGTAAGCGATGGCCATGGTCTGGACCGCCCTGGCGTAACGGGGTTCGATGGTATTGGCGGCAAGCAGGTGGCGCAGAGCGGCTTCGGGTTGCCCGGTCTTGAGAGTAAGATACCCTAACCCCGTCAGGGCCACATAGTCATTGGGGTCGATGGCCAGGGCTTCAGCAAAGCGCTTTTGAGCCATGGGCAGGTCGTCGGCCAAGGTCTCAAGCCAGCCCAGTTCGGCCAAGGCTTCAGTCCAACCGGGCGAACGTTCCAGGGCGGCAGCGAAATGCTGACGGCCCGTGGTGAAGTCTTCCCGCTCGCTGGCGGCTAGACCTCTGCCCCGCCAGCCGCGAGGGTCGGCGGGGGCCAGTTCCTGGGCCTTGGAAAAGGCGGCGGCAGCATCGGGGTAGTTCCCTTGCCAGCGGGCAATTTCACCTTTGGCCAACCAGAGTTCAGCGTCCTGCGGATGGTGGCGCAGAGCTTCATCCACAAGAGGCAAGGATTGGCCGGCATTATCCATGCTGAGTTCGAGGAGGGCGAGAGCCGCGGAAAAGCGGGAATCGGTGGAGAAAATATTCATGCTGCCGGTCAGCCCTTGTCTGGCAGCTTCAAGCGCGCCAGCCCCCTGTAAGAGGTCGGCTTCGAGAAGGGAGAGGGCTGCGGCAGGCCAAGCAGGGTGCGAACGGATCAAGCTCAGGGCGTCTTGGGTACGATTTTCCTTTACAGCAACGACGATGTCCTTGCTTGCGGGATCGTCGAGCAGTTCCGGATACCGTTCCCATCGGACGCCATGGGTCGATACCCATTGTACTCGTTCCCGGGGATTTACCAAGGTTTGTTTCAGCGGGGCAGTGCCGGGCGTGGCCACGGCCTCCTCACCCTTGCCGACCAGGACTTTTCCCTGCGCGTTGGCGAAGACCACCTCGCCGCTCAGCACAGAGAGACTGGTCTTGCCATCACTATCGACATCGATGACCCAGTCAGTGCCTTGGATGCCGGCGTTGGCAGCAGGGGTCTGCACGGTGAGCCCCTTGGGCGGCGTCTTTGACTGCATCCAGGCCTTGCCCTTGCGAAGTTCGAGGAGGGTCTGCCCCTTCCCACTCTGACGTGCCTCCTTGACCTGGAACAGGGTGTTGGCGGAGAGCTTGATCTGGGTCTGATCGATAAAAAGGAGAGATGCCCAACTGGAATTGCCTGTCCGGATGCTGCTTAAGGCAGGCAAGGGATGTTTGTGGCGGGCCGGTTGCCAATTTGCATCATCAGTGGCGCGGACTTCAGCCGTTCCCTGGAAGGTGATCAGCTCGGCAGGCGGCCGGTCATCGGCCTGAGCGGTCGAGACAATACCAAGCCAGAGGGAGAACAGCATGATCCGTTTCAGAGTCGTTGCGTGCATACAACAGACGTCACAGTGGCTGAGGTGAGTGAATCGAATTTTGCGAGGAAAAAAATATTTTTATAAGATTTATTTTATCTACCCCAAGCGAAGGGGCCTGTAAAGCAGTTTGAAGTCGGTAGAAAAAAGTGCAGAGCCACCCCCTCACGCCACAAGTTGTTTTTCGTAACCCAAAAACCTCAATACACCCAACGGCCGCCGGTGTATCGAAAAATCTCCGTGACCTGGATCTCGCTGGTCGGCGCCCCGGGGTGTTCCTTCATTTTTTGCGGAGTATCCCCTTCTTTCTCCATTACCTTCTGGGCATAGCGAATAATCCCCACATAGGGCGTGGCCTTGGACTCGGTGCCGCGCACTTCCCGCATACAGTCAGGCCCATAACAGACATAGCGGCCGACCACGCGGCCATTGGCCACCGGCTCCGGCTTCAGAGTCCGGCTGTTTTGCTGGTTGACCTGTTCAAGCCGACCCATCCAGCCTTTACTGAAGTTCTCAAAACTTGTCAGAATGGCAGGGGGGACACCTTCCCCTGCCAGGACCGGGCCACAAAGGAGTGGCGGCAACAACAGGACCGCCCAAAAAAGAACAAGCCCCGAATGTTGTCGTCCCGGCATGACAAAAGAGAACCGTTTCATGCGTGTTTCCCCTGAGAAGGGGACAGCCGGCAAGAGCGCTGCCCCCTCTCTGTTGATCGTATCGGTTATTCAGTGACCTTGAACTCGACCCGCCTGTTGAGTTGCCGGCCGCTTTTTGTCTTGTTGTCCGCCATGGGCTGCGTTTCGCCAAGGCCAACGGTGCTGAGCTTGGCAGCATTCACGCCGTTTTGCACCAGGTAATTATAGACGGACCGGGCTCGACGCTCGGAGAGCTTCTGGTTGTAGGCATCGGTGCCAATATTACAGGTGTGGCCTTCGATCACCACCTTGACATTCGGCCGTTTTTTCAGGATTCCCGCAGCCACATCCAGCACCGGCATGAATTCCGGCTTGATGACCGCCTTGTCAAAATCAAAGTTGATGCCGCGCAGGACTATGCGCTCTGTCACCGCAGGCTTGGCAACCGGTGCAGGCACAATTGCAGCCGGAGCAGCCCCTTTTTCCAGGAAAACTTTTTCCAGGAAGCCGGCCAGTTCGCTGCCGGAAGAAAGGGTGGAAGCCGTGGTGGCAAAGCCGCAGCCACCGGCCTGGGCTATGCCTTCCATGGCAGCCTTGCCTTTCGGGTCATTGCCGACAAGCACGGTGTAGATACAGATCCTGTCGCCATAGACCTTTTTCAGTTCTGCCGCAGCCTTGACGGGATCGCCCGCGCTGGTATTCATGCCGTCACTGACTATAATCACGGCGATCCGGCCTTTGCTGTTTCGCAGGGTCTCGATGCTTTCCGTGAGAGGCTTGACCAAGGGAGTGAGGCCGCCCAGTTTGACAGCCATGACCGCTTTTGCAAATTCCGTGGAGTTATTGGCCGTCATGCCATACACAAGCTTGCTGTCCTGTTCGTTCGCCCCCATGACCGGGCCGATCACATGCAAGCCGGTATCCAGCTTCAGGCCGGCAATGGCACTGTTCATGCGCAGCAGCAGATTCTGTGCCGTGCTGAATTTCTGTGTCCCTTCATAACCATCAAACATGGTCGTAGAGGCGTCCAGTATAAACAGGGCAGTATCCACCTTCTGCACATAGCCCTGTCGGAGTTTGGCGGAAAGATCCCCGCCGTCATGGGGTAGACTCGCCTGTTTCGCTCCACAGGCGGCAAGAAGACCGAGCCCCATCAGACATAACAGCATTTTCCATGTTCGCATAACCATCCCTCCCTCTTTTTTTGAATTCGACAACAGGATTTATTATCTATGGATAGCGCAGGAAAACACAAGCAAAATAAAAACGTTCGGCTTGATGTAGGTTGAAAAAGCGGACACCCCAGCGCCGTTTCTTTAAACAGAAATCTGTGTCCCTTACTCACTGCGCCGGTTTTTCCCATATCCGGCAGGACGGATAGTCCGACCATTGATCGACAACCCGGTTCCGGCCTCCCTGTTTGGCGGTGTACATGGCTTGGTCGGCGTGTTTGATCAGGGTCTCCCCATCGGTTTCCTTTTCGTCCAGGGAGGCTACTCCGAAACTGGCGGTGGTCCGGCCGGCCTGGGGGAAATCGTGGCGTTCGATACCGGCCCGCAATTTTTCCGCGAACCCCGTTGCTGCTTCGCCGGTGGTGCCCGGCAGCAGGATTACAAACTCCTCCCCGCCCCAGCGGGCCAGGATGTCGGTGCGCCGAACCGCGCTGCTCACCAGTTGCGCCATCTCTTTGAGCACCAGATCCCCGACCTCATGGCCGTACACATCGTTGACGCGCTTGAAGTGATCGATATCGAACATGATAAGGGAAAGCGGCTCGGAATGCCGTTGACGGCGGGCCATTTCACGGTCCAGGAATTCCGCGAACCGGCGGCGGTTGATCAGGCCGGTAAGGTGATCGGTGCCGGCCTGATGATCTTTTTCCTTTAAAAGCCGGTCGGCGATTTCCAGCAGCTCGTTGAAGGCCCGGGTAATGATGCCGATTTCGTCGTGCGTGCGCAGCGGAATCCGCCGGCTGAAATCCTGCTGTTCGCTGATCAGGCCGATTTCTGCCAGCAGATGGCCCAGGGCGCGCAATATGCCGCGCACCGTATGGGCCACCAGCGCAAGGGTGAGACTGCCGAGCAACAAAACCACGATGGTGTAAATCAGCAACCGTTGGCGCAGGACGTGGAGAAAGTTGTCGCCTTTGGCGGTGGTCAGCGCCAGGGACCGGTCTTCCACCCCCTTGAGCCGGTCGATGGCGGTGGTCGCCAGCCGGAACCACTCATCCGCGGAGATTTCGGACCGCGCAAGCTCGCCTTGGGCCGCTGTCCGCATGGTCTGCAAAACAGTGTCAACCTCCGGGCCGTGGAAACCCCGGTCGTATTCCGCCAGGGTCTCGGCGGCGGCGTCATGCCGGAACTGCCGTTCATATTCATCAAAAACGGCCTGCAGGCGGGCCACTTCCGCTGCCGTCCCACCTCCGTCGCTCGCCGTTCTCAGGGCATGGTTGATCTG
>JAZDIS010000427.1:0-58733 GCA_043804705.1 Pseudomonadota bacterium
CATTACCGCCCAGATTCAAAAAGCCGTGGCTGCCAGCGGCATTCAGAGTGGAATCTGCCATGTGTACAACCCGCATACCACCGCCGGGCTGACCATCAACGAAGGGGCAGACCCCGCAGTGCAGACCGACATTCTTGCCGCTCTGCAAAAAATCGTGCCGATGATCCAGTACCAACACCTGGAAGGCAATTCAAAAGCCCATGTCATGGCCTCGCTTGTCGGCAGCACGGTAACGGTCTTTATTGAAAATGGCCGCCTCCAGCTTGGCACCTGGCAAAAAATCTTCTTCTGCGAGTTTGACGGACCCCGCTCCCGCAAGGTCTTGTGGCGCGCAATCCCGCTGGATGCCGGAAAAGACCATCCATGATTTTCCAACTCCGGAATCGTAAAAGTGAATTTTATTCAGAATATCCCTTTACGCAACAAATCCCGCTCCCGCAGACGCACATACTGGAGAAGCGCTTCCTCTTCCCCCTTGGTGAGCTCAAAAAGGATTCCGTAACAATATTTTTTGTTGTCTCCCCGTGTTGCCCGCATTACCTTTGCCTTGCTGATATTCATATAGGTGCCTGCGCTCAGCCCCGTCCCAGCGCCAGGGAAGAACATCGCCAAATCAAGAAGAATATCCCCTGGTTCAAGGGGAGCAAACCTGTCCGTGCCGACGAAAATACCGTTGGCGCTGACATCAATGACCTGGAACCCCTGACGCATTTCATTTTTATGCATGAACATAACCGTGCTGCCGTTGGGCACGCCCACCCGATAGTTGGTCCGTCGCTGCAAGCGGAACAGGGTTGAAGGAAACTCGGTGAAGATGCTGCTTTCGGTAGTGCGCCTCACCTGAACCCGCACCTTGTTCCAGACCATGGTTTCGTCCTTGAACAGGATATGGATAATTTCCTGGGTTCCAGGCCAGTCAATAGGTTTGTCAATTTCAAGCGTCCGGTCATCGTAGCTGACAATGACCGTCTTGGGAGACTGATAGCCTTTGTGCACCAGAGAAACGAGCTCCCTTTTTTCCCGCAGCCGGTCCAGAGCCATCCGGATCAGCTCTGGAGACTCGGTGGATTGCGTCCCATTTTCCAGAGTTATCCACTGCCGTAACTTTTTCCCATCACTGGCTTTAAAAGCGATCATTTTTTTAACCCAAAATTACCGGAAGCTGCTATGAACAACAAAAAGACACCCCCCACGCCCCTGAAAGCAGCAGACATCTGCTTTGGCCTGAACCGGAAAACCGACGAGCGTTCCCTGGCGGCATTCCTGCAACGATTCACCGAGCCGGTTTTCCTGCAGACCCTCATTCCCCGCCTGGAAGAAGAAGAAATCACCTCGCTCCTTGATTTTCTTTCCCGCCTGATGCATAAGCATTGTAGCGAAAAGGAGTACCACCGTCTGTTCCTCAAGGAATGATGGCGGCGAAAAATTCCGCGCTCTGTTTCGTGGCAGTGAGCCGGATCGAACCCATCAAGAATTAACTCATCATTTATACTCGCAAAATAGCATATCATCAAGGAGAGCGCAAAGGTGAGCCAGAATATTATCAGAGATCTCCGGGACTTTCTCGAAATACTGCGCCGGGAAGATTCCCTGCTCGAGGTTTCCACCCCGGTTGACCCGCATCTGGAGATTGCCGAGATCCATCGGAGGGTGATCGCCCAAGGCGGTCCGGCCCTGCTGTTCACCAATGTCAAAGGCAGCAGTTTTCCGGTGGTTACCAATCTCTTCGGCACTGCCCGCAGGCTTGAGCTGGCCTTTGGCAAACGCCCCCAACAGTTCGTGGCCGATCTGGTCAGGACGGCGGAAACCCTGATGCCGCCAAGCCTTGGCAAGATCTGGGAGATGCGCTCCCTGCTGGGTCAGGCAACCAAGGTAGGCTTAAAAAAGGTTCCGGCGGCCAAGGCCCCGATCCTGGAGGTCTGCCAGACGCCGGCCCGGCTGAGCGAACTGCCCCTGCTCACCTCCTGGGCCACGGACGGCGGCGCCTTTGTCACCCTGCCCCTGGTCTACACCGAACACCCGGACGGACGGGGCCACAACTTGGGCATGTACCGCATCCAGCACTACGATGACCGCACCACCGGCATCCACTGGCAGATCCACAAAGGCGGCGGCTACCATTACCATGCCGCGGAAAGCCGCAACGAGGCCCTGCCCATGACCCTGTTCATCGGGGGGCCGCCGGCCCTGATGCTGGCCGCTATTGCTCCCCTGCCGGAAAACATCCCGGAGCTGATGCTGGCCTCCCTGCTCCTCGGAGAAAAGCTGCCCGTTACCCGCGATCCGGCGGGCGGTCATCCACTGGTAGCCCACGCTGAATTCGCGGCCAAGGGCTTTGTCCCGCCCCACATGCGGCGGCCGGAAGGTCCCTTTGGCGACCATTACGGCTATAATTCGCTCACCCACGACTACCCGGTTTTCCATATCGAACGGCTGTACCATCGCCGCGACGCCATCTATCCGGCCACGGTGGTGGGCCGCCCCCGGCAGGAGGATTTTTACATCGGCGATTTCCTCCAGGATCTCTTGTCTCCGCTCTTCCCCCTGGTGATGAACGGAGTGCGCCAGCTCAAGACCTTCGGCGAGACCGGCTTCCACTGTCTGGCCGCAGCCAAGGTCACCAACCGCTACCCCCGCGAGGCTTTTGCTTCGGGCCTGCGCATCCTGGGAGAAGGCCAGCTCTCGCTCACCAAATTCCTGATTCTCACCGATGGCGACATCGAGGTGACGGACTTCAAGCGTCTGTGGGTCCATGTACTGGAACGGATCAACTGGAAAACCGATCTCTTCGTTTTTGCCAATGTCTCCCAAGATTCCCTGGATTATACCGGTCCCTCGGTGAACAACGGCTCCAAGGCGATGATGATGGGGCTTGGCAAGGAGCCCCGCCGCATTCTGCCCGAATCATTCCACGGCGAACTGCCCCAGGGCTGCGACCGGGCAGAGGTCTTTCTCCCCGGCACCCTGGTGGTGCAGGGGGAGAGCTATACCGCGCAGCAGGATATCCCGGCCCGTCTGGCCCACTGCCCGGCGCTGGCCGACTGGCAGGTGGTGGTGCTGGTTGACGACGCCCAGGCGGCCACGAAAAATCTCCAGGAATTTCTCTGGACCGTTTTCACCCGTTTCGAGCCGGCCGCGGATATCCATGCGGCCGCAACCGAGGTCCGCCGCTTCCACCCCGGCCTGACCCCGCCCATCATCTTTGACTGCCGCCTGAAGCCCTGGTACCCGGAGGTTCTTGAGGTGGACGAAAAAACCCGGCGCCTGGTAGACGGAAAAATCAGCGATATCCTGCCGGCCCGCTTTCGCTGAGCAAAGAAATTTTGCACCATCTTTCTCTTTAAGATTGACGACCCTTCTGCCGAATAGCTATGGTAGAAAGGGCAATCAATTCAGGAGCCGTTACGAAATAATCAGTGTTTTTTTTACTGTTTCGCTACGGCTCGTTACACCATTTTTGCCAACCGGCATAAAGAATTTTATTATGCTATAAAGGCGAATCTTGGGGGCATCCATCATGAAAATCACCGCGATTACTCCTGGCCAGCAGGATGTTTCAACCATTGGCAAGAGCTCCGCCTCAACCCTGGGACTCTCTTTTCAGGATATCCTCGCCAACGAACTGGCCGCAACCGAAAGCCCGGCCGCCACAGCCATACCCGCCGCTTCCGCAGCCGCGCCGATCCCTGCAGCGCTCAGACTGGACGGTCTTACCCTGGCGGAAGACACCATCAGCACCCTGGAAAAATTCAGCACCGCCTTAGGTAATCCCGCTTTTTCCGCTCAGGATCTTGAGCCCTTTGCCGCAGCCCTTGAAGATGAAACCGCAGCCTTGGTCAGCCTGAAAAATCAGCTCCCCGGAGGCAACCCTCTCTCCTCCCTGCTTGAGCGGGTGGCCACCGCCTCCTATGTAGAGGCCGCCAAGCTGAGACGCGGCGACTACCATGCCTGAACCGCTGTTGCCCCGCCCAGAACATCCCGGCCTTAACCTCCTGATTTTTCCCCACCCCTTTGCCGCGCCCTTCTGCGCCTGATCTCAAAGCACATTTTCATGCCCGAAGAACGGTTGCAAAAAATCCTGGCAAAGGCGGGTCTTGCCTCCCGCCGCAACGCCGAAGAACTTATCCGTCAAGGAAAAGTGACGGTGGACGGCAAGGTCGTCACCGAAATGGGCTGCAGGGTTGACCCGGACAAGCAGATTGTCGCCTTTGAAGGGCGCCCGCTGCGCCTGGAGGAAGAAAAAATATATCTCCTGCTCAACAAACCCCGGGGCTATGTCACGACCCTCCACGATCCTCAAGGCAGACCCATTGTCTCCTCCCTGCTCAGCGGCATCACCAGCCGGGTCTTTCCCGTGGGCCGTATTGATTTTGACACCGAAGGCGCGCTCATCCTGACCAATGACGGCGATTTTGCCGAACGCATTCTCCACCCCCGTTTTGAAATAGAACGAACCTACCAGGCAGAAGTACGCGGCCTGCCAACCCGGGAAAAAATCCGTGAATTAGAGGAGGGGTTCGAGCTTGAGGGGAAAAAAACCTGGCCGGCCAAAGTACGCATCATTGCCATGAAACCGGCGACAACCACTCTGGAAATAACCATCCACGAAGGACGGAAACGCCAGGTTCGCAAGATGTTCGAGGCCATCGGCCACCGAGTTCTTGAACTCAAGCGTATCGCTTACGGAGGCCTACGTCTTGGCGCCTTGCCGACCGGTAAATACCGGCGGCTCACCCCTGCGGATCTGGCCCTTATTGTCTCTTGAAAAAAATCCTCTTTACAATTGGGCACTTAGCTGTTTAAGATGTTTTATCCCCCTGTATTTAATATTGTTTTTTTTAATGGTAGCACATCGGAGAAGGGCGATGAATAAATCGGAGTTGATCGAAGCACTTGCTGAAGAGATGCATGTTCCCTTACGGGATGCGAGTTCCGCCGTGGCCACCATCCTTGAGGCCATGGGCGATGCCCTGGCAAATGGCGAGAGCATAGAAATTCGGGGCTTTGGCAGTTTTGTGGTCAAGGAGTACGATTCTTATTTCGGCCGCAATCCGAAAACCGGAGAAAAAATCAAGGTAAAGCCGAAAAAGCTTCCCTTCTTCAAGGTCGGCAAGGAACTGAAGGAGCGGGTCAACGAATCGGCTGATTAATCACCTCCTTCCTCCCCTGCTGCTGCCCCTATAATTTCGCCAACGAGATCATAGGGGTGGGCTTCGGTGATCCGAACATCCACAATATCCCCCGGATTGCCAACCCCCGCATTGATATACACACAGCCATCTACCTCCGGGGCCTGAAAACGGGTTCTGCCTTCCAGCAAGAGATCGGTTTCCCGGCTCCAGCCTTCTACCAGCACCTTTTCCACCCTGCCGACCCTTGCCTGATTTCCGGCAAGGGAGATCCCGCTCTGCAGCTCCATGAGCCGCTGCCGGCGCTCGTTCTTTTCCTCTTCGCTGCACTGTCCGGGCAGATTGTAGGCAGCGCACCCCTCTTCGTTCGAGTAGCCAAAGATCCCGATATGCGCCAGTTTCTGCTCCCGCATGAACTCTGCGAGCTGCCGCACATCCTCCTCGGTTTCTCCGGGAAAGCCCACCATGAAGGTGGTCCGAATGGCGGCCTGAGGGAGAATCGAGCGAATCCGCGCCAGGAGCGCCTCGATCTGCTGACGGCCATAGGGCCGGTTCATGCCCTTTAACACTGAATCCGACACATGCTGGAGCGGGATATCCAGATAGGGGACGATCCGGGAATTGGCGGCCATGAACTCAAGGAGCTGGGCATCGACCCGGGTAGGAAAGAGATACAACAAGCGGAACCAAGGGATATCGCTGGCGGCCAGCAGGGCACGCAACAGCTCCACCAGATGAGGGGCGCCCGCGCCAAGATCGTGACCATAGGCGGTAAGATCCTGGGCCACCAAGGTCAGCTCCCGCACCCCGTTTTCCGCAAGCATCCCCACCTCAGCCACCAGATCATCAAGGTGCCGGCTGCGCAGACCGCCGCGCAGGGAGGGAATCAGGCAATAGGCACATCGGTTGGCGCAGCCCTCGGTCACTTTCATATAGGCGCGGTGCGCCGGAGAAGAAAGCCGGCGGGGCAAGGTGGAGTCCAGCAGAAAGGAGGGTGGCGCAAGGTGCACCAGCGTTTTTTCCGCTTGGCCAAGCTCCTGCAATCTGCTCACGATATCCTGGATCCCCTCCGTGCCGATGAAAAGATCGACCTCGGGCAGCTCGCGGGCAAGATCAGCACCGTAGCGTTGCACCATGCATCCGACTACCACCAGTTTTTTTTCAGGCCAGCTCTCCTTGACCTCCGCAAGGGTCAGGATCTCCTCGATCCCTTCTTCCACGGCAGACTGAATAAAACCGCAGGTATTGACCAACAGCAGATCGGCATCTTCCGCCTCCTCACAGGGGGCGAAACCGGCCTCGACAAGCAGGCCGAGCATGAGCTCCGTATCCACCAAATTTTTGGGACAGCCAAGACTTACAGTAAAAACGGTATGCATCATCGCCTCACTTTTTTATGCTACGGCCAGACCGCCGACAAAACGCACTAGGTCGGCCACCAATCCCTGCGAACGGTTACGGAATTCCTTGCTCTGAAAAGCGGGTTGCCAGGGGTTCTGCCATAACAGATCGGAAACCATCAAAACGGCAGCCAGCTCAATCTGGCGAAAGGCCGCCACCTGGATGAGCGCGGAACACTCCATGTCAACGGCAAGGATTCCCTCTGCACCATAACGAACAACTTTTTCCCGGGTTTCGCGATACAGTGCGTCGGTGGTCCAGATCGGCCCCGCCCTCAGCGCTTTACCGGTGCCGTCAAAAAAATCCTGCAGAACTTTCCGTAGCCCAAGGGAGGATTCGCTCCTGCCGGTAACGGGGTAATGGCCGGAGGTTCCCTCCTCGCTGACCGCCCAAGCCGGCAGCACCAGATCGCCCACGCCAAGATCGGGCCGGAGCGAGCCGCACCAGCCGCAGACAATGATCCTGCGGGCTCCTAAGGCGATGAGCTTTTCCAGACAGATCACCGCCATGGGTGCGCCAACCGCAGGACCAGCCCAAAACATGGGGGGAGATTGGGCAGAAAAGAGGTTGCTATGAAACAGGAAATGCCGGGCCCACCCTTTCTGGCCGGAGATCTGCGCCGCCTGCCGGGCATCGGAGGGATTCACCAGCAGTATCCCGCAGGACGGGAGCTGCGGCTCATTTTTGCCGCGACAGGGATGGACGACAACTTCGCTCATGACCGAAGGACCCCAGAAAACGGAAAAGGCCGCCAGGGTTTCCCCTGCGGCCTTACACAACTAAAATATCGCGAAAAGCTTACTTCAGCAACGGATTCGCGAACAGCAGGATCAAGGAGATAACCAGACCGTCAATGGTCAGAGACTCGATCAGAGCCAGACCGATGATCATCGTAACGGTGATCTTGCCGGAAGCCTCGGGGTTACGGGCGATACCGGAGCAAGCGCCGCCGATACCTGCGCCCATGCCGATACCGCAACCGAGTGCGGCAACGCCAACGGACAGAGCTGCGGCAAGGCAGATCAGGGCAAGGTTTGCCGCGGGAGCTGCAACGGTTGCAGCCTCAGCACCAGCCTCGGTAGCCATGGCAACGGTGGCCAGAGCCAAAACCATCAATACTGACAAAATTCCTGCTTTCTTCATCGTACATCCTCCAAAAAATTTTTTATGATTGGCCTTCTTCATTAGTTCACAAGGAACCGGTTACACAAATTAGTGGGCATGCTCCATGGCTGCGGAAAAATAGAGAATCGAGAGCAGCAGAAAAACCAGGGCCTGCACGATGGAAACAAACACGCCCAGGCACAAAATCGGCAACGGGGCAAAGTACGCGCCTGCCAGCATGAACAGGATGCCCAGCAGAGTTTCCTTTGCCATGATGTTGCCGAAAAGACGAATGGAAAGAGAGAGAATACGGGCGAAATGGCTGATGAGCTCGATGGGGAGCATGAGGGGAATCAGCCAGGGAATGGGTCCGAGGAAATGCTTTATATAGCCGATGCCATGGAACTTCACGCCCAAGATGTGGGTGGTGAAAAAGACGATCAGGGTGCAGGCCAGGGTAATGTTGAGATTGGAGGTCGGAGACATGAATCCCGGCATCAGGCCGATCATGTTAGCCACAAGAATATAGAGGGCAAAGGTTGCGAGCATGGGGAACATCATTCTGGCCCCTTCCTTGCCCATGTTGTCCGCCATAAATCCCTCAAGGCCACCGATGATGACCTCCCAAAAATTCTGCCCCTTGCCCGGCACCAGGGACATCTTGCCCAGGGTCAGCTTCGGGACGATGATCAGGAAGAGCATGACCAGCCAGGTGTAGGTCATGTGCGGAGAAACCAGCTTGGCCAGCAAGGTGTCCCCAACCGGACCATGGGGAACGGGCATCCCCAGACTTTGCAGAATCAACGAGATAAACAGTATTGGATGTTCCATGGACCGTACGAGCCTCCTTAACCTTGTACTACTTTGTCGAATAAATACTTCTTGCTGCGCCCATAACGGCCAGCCCGATGCCCAAAAGCACGGTGGACAGGCCAACCAGCAGAGCGAGGGTGTGAACCAACTGGTACCTGACCAGAAGGAAAAGAACACCCACGACCACAGACAGGCGCAGATAATATCGCATAAAAAACAACGGTTTGACCGCCTCAAGCGGCCCAGCCAACAACCTGAGCAAATCCCTTTTTAAAAACATGAAGCTTAGGTTTGCTATCGCTCCGCCGATAAAAACCGAGCGGGCATGAAATCCTGTATACCCCAGCCAGCCCAAGCCGGTGAGCACCCCCAGCAACAGCCAGTTAAACACCATAACCCTGCCAAGCGACACCTCGCCCGGCGATGCGGGAGAACCACTGGCCGGCATCAGAGATCCTTTCTGCTGGCCATGTCATAGAGGTTTTTGAAGGCCGCCGCCACCCCGAACCCGAGAAAAATCAGGGTCAGCCAGGGGGAGGTTCTACCGCCGAACACCTTATGGTCCAGATAGTACCCAATGCCGACTCCGATAAAAATGGAGAAGGCCACGGTCATGCCAACGGTGCTGAACTGAGCCAGCAACCGCAGTGTATCCTTTCGGTTATTGGACATCTTCAGTCCCTGCCGCGCTGCCCGAACAAAGGATCCAGCGATTTACGACCGATAGGATTACTATCATTGCCTCCCCCCAAAGTCAACGGCTTTTTTCTCATCCGGCCAATTTTTTGAATGAGCATTCAGTTTTCTCCAGCGCCATGGCCAGCTCGGCTTCGCTCTGGGCGGCAGAGATAAAAAGGGCCTCGAACTGGGAGGGCGCCAGCCAGATTCCCTGCGCCTGCATCTGCCGGAAATGCTGGCCGTATCTGGCCGTATCAGAATGCATGGCGGAGTCGAAGTCCACCACCGGCCCATGGGTAAAAAAAGCAGTCATCATGGAGCCCACCCGATTCAGGGTGGTCTGGCCGGGCAGATATTTTTCCGCAAGCATGGTCAGACTTTTGGCAAAGCGGGCCGACTTCTCCTCCAGCGCGGCATAAAAACCGGGCTGGGCCAATTGCCGCATGGTGGCGGCGCCCGCTGCCATAGCCAATGGATTACCGGACAAGGTTCCAGCCTGATACACCGGACCAACCGGAGAGACCGTGTCCATGAGTTCTTTTTTGCCGCCATAGGCCCCGACCGGCAGGCCGCCGCCGATGATCTTGCCAAGACAGGTGAGATCCGGCATAACGCCAAAGTGTTCCTGCGCTCCGCCCAAGGCCAACCGCAGGCCGGTGATCACCTCGTCGAAGATGAGGACAATGCCCAGCTCAGTAGTCAGGGCGCGCAGCTTTTGCAGAAATCCCGGCTGTGGGGCGACAACCCCCATATGTCCGGCCACCGCCTCGATGATCACACAAGCAATATCCAGCTTTTCATCGCGCAGGGTCTTTTCCAGAATCTCCGGGTTATTATAAGGAATGGACACCGTATTCTTGACAATATCCTCGGGCACCCCAGGGCTGCCGGGGATGCCGAGGGTGATCACCCCGGAGCCTGCCTTGACCAGAAAGCTGTCGGCATGGCCATGGTAACAGCCGTCAAATTTAACCACCACATTGCGCCCGGTATAGCCCCTGGCCAGCCGGATGGCGCTCATGGTCGCCTCGGTACCCGAACTGACGAAGCGCACCTTTTCCACCGAGGGCAGGGCCTTGATCACCAATTCGGCCAATTCAACTTCCAAGGGGCAGGGCGCGCCAAAGCTGGTACCATCCCGCAGGGTTTTCTCAATGGCCTCGACCACGGCCGGATGATTATGTCCAAGGATCATCGGCCCCCAGGAACAGACAAAATCGAGGAACTCATTGCCATCCACATCCTGGATTTTGGAACCAGCGGCTTTCTTGACAAAAAGAGGCTCGCAGCCCACGGATTTGCAGGCTCGCACCGGACTGTTCACTCCGCCGGGGATAAGCTGCTGCGCCTTTACAAACAGGGTATGCGATAAGTCGGTCTTCATACTCCGGGTCTCCTTGCCTTCTCAGTGGTTGATGGTCCCGCACAATAAAAAACACGGACACAGGTCAATAACAATAATAAAACGCCTGCGACATACGCGCCATGTCTCCGCAAGCGGGAAATATAGCAGGCTGCCGCCACGCTGTCAAAATTCTTTCAAGGACAAAAAACACCTTCCCCAAAAACCCTTTGCTTTTCGCCATCCTTTCCCTTGACACGGCAAAGCCGTTCATAGCAATATGAGCGCAGAAGCAAGCAATCGTAAGAAGTATTCCCTCAGCAAAAACCATGACAGGAGGCGCCATGGAGATACATGACCCGAATCTTCATCTGAAACTTATTGAAATGTGCGACTGTTATCTTGGCACAGACTATGCCGCCACCATCCAAAAAGTGGCTGACACCCCTTCCAAAGACATTCAGGAGGACGCCCTCCGTTATCTGGCCCTCGCCCTGCTTTTCACCTTGACCGAAGAGGCACGGCAGCTTTCCCTCAAACGAAAAAATGACAAGATTACCGTCACCATCAAGCATGATGATGAAAAGATCGCCCTGCGCCCGCCCGCCCGGGCTGTCTTCGAGAGGATCATCTTCATAATGCGTACTATCCTCCATCTGGATGAAGACAAAGGGGGCATGCCACTGACCCTTGGCCTTAAAAATGACCAGATTGAGATCCAAGTAAAGCTAGAGCGCACTGCGGACAAGGAAACCCTCAAAATGAAATTTCCCGAGTTGGGCTGATGCTTCGCCCCGCCCTGCCGACGCGAGGCGGCAAACGGCAGAACTCAGGAGCTATTACGAAATAACTACCGCCGTTGGCACTGCTACATTTCTGACCATTGCCTTATGGCCCCTTACGCCGTTTCGCTGCTACCGGGTACGATATATCAATGTTACGATTATCTTGAAGGACGGTCTCGGCGCAGGCGCCACTGGATTTTTTTCGCTGTCCCCACAATTCCGCCCTGCCATGTCAAGACGCAACAACTGACTGTTTTGCCTTGACAATCTTGGCAATGCCAATAAATAATCAAACATCTCCTGTATATTCGTACATCTTGGGAGCAGGCTCTTTTTTCCAGGCTTTCTTTGCCTCCCATCAGCACAAGATCATAAGGAGCCGCGAATGACCAAGAAAGAACACGAGACGAAAGAAATAGCGCCCTGGGAGCTAACGGACTTGCCTGTCGCTCCAACCGGGGCCAACCCGGTGGACGCCGATCTCCAAAAAATCATCCGTAAAAACTATCGCGAACCCATTCTGGACGATGATCCGGTCTGCGCCGAGATCGATGGCTTCAAACATTTGGTCTGCGATATCGGCAGTCGCGGCCTGGGCCTCATCGTTCCTTCCCTGGACGGCTTCCTCTCAGGCACAGCCTACAGCATCACGCTGCATATCGGCGACAACACCATCACCCTCCGGGGAAAAGTCACCCATACCTCTCCGAGCGAAAATTCCGGTGAATGCCACTGCGGAATCGAGTTCATCGACCTGAGCCAAAAGGACGAACAGACCCTGCAGCATTTTCTAACCGCGCACCACGCCAGACTCTTTGGCGGAGCAAGCCGCCCTGCCGGCCCTGGCCGGAATTGAACCGCAACCTCATCTATGGATCCAAGGAAGAATGGCGGCAAAGAATAAACACAACGACATCATGGATGCCCTGCTGAAAGGCTTATCGGAGGACACGGAGCATGAGGGTTCATCCCTTGCCAAGCTGATTCATCGCGCCGGGGAAACGGCAAGCGCCAAGGATCCTGCCGGGAACCCACCCTGCCAGGATTCCCCAAAAACCCTTGGCAGCGACAGCAAGAAGAAATCCACCCACTATCTTTCCGAAGAGATTTTCGCCGATCTGGATGGCGCCCGGGAAAAAATAAACGTAATTTTGCACCAACGGCTGAAATCCAGGGTTTCAAAATCACGGATTGTCGATGAAGCACTCAGGATGATCCTCAAGGAATTTGAGGAAAAGGGCGAGAAAAGCCATTTGATCAAAGAGATTTTAAAGGGTATTCGCCGGAAATAACAAGAAGTTGGCCACAGCAGGCCCGGAGACTTCATAAATGATAATCACTTGCCCTCATTGCAAAAAACAACACAACATCGATGAAAAAAGAATCCCGCCCAATGTCAGGATGGCTCGCTGTCAAGGCTGCGGGCAACAATTCCCTCTCGATATTCCGCGCGAAGAAACACCTCCTCCCCCGCCACAGCCTGCGATAATCAAGGCCGAGCCTGCTTATCCCCCCGGCCCAACGACGCCGTCCGGCCAGGAAACCAGAAGGATCGGCGTCTCCCTGAGCAAGGGTGGGGTCGGCAAGACCACCACCTCGGTGAATCTCGCAGCCGGGCTTGCCCTTGCGGGCAAAAAAGTTCTCCTGGTTGACACCGACACCCAAGGACAATCAAGCTTCATGCTGGGAGTAAAACCCAAGGGCGGCCTTACCGAGTTGGTAACCGGCGAGCTGCCCCCCCAAGAGGCAATCATCCCGGCCCGCAAGAACCTATGGATCCTGGCCGGCGGCAAATCCCTGGCAGGACTCAAGCGTCTCATCGACCGCAAGGACTACGGCGGCGAGCTGACCATTGCCCAGGCCCTGACCCCGCTTGAAAAAGACTACGACTATGTGGTGGTGGACACCTCGCCGGGCTGGGATCCCCTCACCGTCAATGTCCTGTTTTATGTCAACGAACTGATGACTCCGGTTTCTCTGGAGGTGATGTCCATCCAGGGGTTTGGCGAATTCCTGAAGAGCATCGCCTCCATCCAGAAATTTCGCAAGGAAATCGAACTCCGCTACATCCTGCCCACCTTCCGCGACATGCGGGTGAAAAGGGGGACCGAATTTTTGGAGGAGATTGAAAAAATTTACGGGGAAAAGGTCTGTTCCCCGATCCGCTACAACGTCCGGTTGTCCGAAGCTCCGGCCTACGGGCAGACCATTTTTGAATTTGCCCCCGGGTCCAACGGCGCCCAAGACTACCGCGAGCTGGTCCGCAAGGTCACCGGCGAACCGGATCTTTTCACCTGACGCCCATGGACTTTGAGAGCAAGCTGATCCCCGTTCTCCGCGAGGGAGTCGAGATCGTGAAGATGATCTCTTTTAAAAAGTTAAAAGAAGCCTTGGCGAAGAAACATCCCGGCCAGGACGCCGCCGTTATCGCCAAGATTGCCGGAGCTCTGATCAATACGATATTCGGCGCTCCGGCCCATGAGGAGCCCTTTGCCGTCTTAGCCCGGAGCCACGCGAACCTCATTGCCCATGAGTTGGCCAAGGCCGGGACAATGCTTGATGAGCTGCGGACTCCTCTTACCGATGCCCTCCGCATCCAATCCCTCTGCGACCACCAGGAGGGCCAGGACAGCACCGCCATCCTCCGGCAGGCACAAGCCCTGGGAATCCTCCAGGCTGACCGCGATCTGCCGCTGCCCCACCGCTTCATCGAGCTGGTTCGCAGGCTGGGCAGCGGGTTTGGTCTGCTGCTGCCGCCCCAGCCCGACACCGATAGGGCAACAACGCATTAACGGCTGTTATCAGCCCTCCATCTCGTATTTCTTGATCTTTCGCCAAAGGGAGACCCGGTCAATACCCAACGATTGGGCTGCCAGGCTTTTGTTGTCCCCGTGTTCCTTCAATACCCACTCGATATAGGCCCGTTCCTGATCGGCAAGGCTCGGAATCCCGCCGCTTTTCCGGCGGAAGGTCTGGAAACAGGCGCCGCGCAGGTCTTCGGGCAGGTGGCCGACCTCAATGGTGTCGCCGCTGGCCAGGGCCACCCCGCGTTCGATGATGTTCTCCAGCTCCCGGACGTTGCCGGGAAAATCGTAGCGCAACAGAATATCCACCACCTCCGGGTCGATATTCCGCACCTCCTTGTGCATCAACACCCCGTATTTCCTGATAAAATGCTGGACCAGCAGGGGCAGGTCATCCTTGCGCTCGGCCAGGGGCGGAATCTGAAGCGCCACCACGTTGATCCGAAAGAAGAGATCCTGCCGGAAATGGCCCAGCTTCACCTCTTCCGGCAGATTCCGGTTGGTGGCCGCTAGAAAACGGACATTGACCTTGATCGGCGCAACCCCGCCCAAATGCATCACCTCTTTTTCCTGAATCACCCGGAGGAGCTTTACCTGCATGGACGGTGACATCTCCGTGATCTCATCGAGAAAAAGGGTGCCGCCATCGGCCATCTCCACCAACCCCTTCTTCATTTCCACCGCCCCGGTAAAGGCCCCCTTTTCATGACCGAAGAGCTCATTGGCCAGCAGATCCTCCTGAAAAGCGCCGCAATTCACAGACAGCAGGGGACCGTTCCGCCGGTTGCTGCAGGCATGGACAAACCTGGCCAGCAGCTCCTTGCCCGTGCCCGACTCCCCGCAGATCACCACGTTGCTGTCCGAGCTGGCAACCTGGCCGGCCGTGGCCAGCAGTTTTTTCATCCCCGGATTGTCGGTGATAATCCGGGCCTCTCCCTGAAAGGCCTTGAGGTGCTCCCGCAACTTGCTGTTTTCCCGTTTGAGCCTGGTTTTCTCCAAGGCTTCCCGCACCACCTTCCTGACCTCATCCAGCTTGTATGGCTTGGCAATATAATGGTAGGCCCCGCCCTTCATCGCCTCGATGGCTGAATCTACCGTGGCGTAGCCGGTGATCATGATCACCTCGGTGTCTGGATACAGCTCCCTGGTACGCTTCAGAATCTGCATCCCGCCGACCTTTTCCATCTTCAGATCGGTCAGGACAAGATCGAATATATTCTCCTCCAGCAGATGCAGGGCTCGGGGGCCGCTCTGGGAGGCGGTGACCTCGTAGCCTTCTTTCCTCAACACATGCTTGAGGTTGTGCAGGGCTATTTCTTCATCGTCAACGACCAAGATCCTTGCGGGCTCGTCATTCATAACCATGTTCCTCTTGCTCTCCCGGCAGCCAGATAATGAAGGTGGTGCCAAGACCGGGCCTGCTGTCCACGGTGATGGTGCCGCCATGCCACTCGATTATGTCATGGACAATGAACAGCCCGAGACCGGAGCCCTTGCCCACGTCCTTGGTGGTAAAAAACGGATCGAAGATCCTGTTGACATGTTCCGCATCGATCCCCGGCCCGTCATCCTCGATGAGGATCTCCACCTCCGCAAGCCCGGTGATCATGCCGATGCCCCGGGCGGAAACCCAAATATGGCCGTCAGCCTTCACCGCGTCTATCGCGTTCTTGATCAGGTTGAGCAGAACCTGCTGCATCCGCTGCTTGTCGGCAATGACATGGAGATTCTCCGGGATATCCACGGCAATCACCACCTCGCTGGGCGCGTGCCCGCGGATGAGCAGGATGGTTTCCTCCACCAAAAGTTTGAGGGGCAGCTTCTCCTTCCTGACCTCCTTGATCCGGGAAAACTCCAGCAGGGTTCGCACTATATCCCTGGCTTTGTCCGACTGCACCTCTATCTGGCCGATGAGATTCTTCTTGAACTCCACATTGTCCTCTTCAATCTCCTCGCCTAAAATCTGGGCCGAGGTGGAGATATTGGACAGGGGGTTGTTCAGCTCATGGGCCACCCCGGAGAGCAGGGTGCCCAACGCCGCAAGCTTTTCCGACTGCACCAGCTGATGTTGCCGCATCTGCAATTCCTTGGTCATCCGATTGAAGGCGGTGAGCAGCGAACGTATCTCCTGCTCGCCTTCCCCTACCGCGATCTCGACAAACTCCCCATGGGAAATCCTCTTGGTATACCCCTCAAGCGCCTTGAGGGAAGTAACAACCTTTCTCCCCAGGATCGCCGCTATGGCAGGGCGGAAACAAACAAGCCGACCATGGAGACAAGAAGGATGTTCTGGGTGGTTTTCAGGAGGGCCTTGACCTTGTTCTTCACTGCCTCCCTGGTTCTTTCCCCAAATTCAGTAAGCTCCTTGCCCGTGGAGCGGAGTTGCTCCTCCAGCTTTTCCTGGGTCCGGTAGCCGTCGGGGTAGTCCACCCCTTGGGCAATATTCAGGGAATAGGCATGGAGCTGAGCCATGTTCCCGTTGTATGCCTCGATCACCCTTCCCAGCTGCTCCAGCTCCAAGGCGGAAACCGCCAGCCGCAAGTCCGCCGCGTTGTTTTTAAAAAGATCCTGGATTTTTTTCCAGTAGAGCTGATTTTCCTGAAAATCCTTTTCCTGCCGGTAGAGGAAATAATTCTTTTCAAACCTGCGCAGCTCAAGGGTCGTATTGAAAAAATCCTCAACAACCTCGCCAAAGGCAACCTGGTCTTCCACCCGCTTGACGATGCCATAGGTCAGAACGGCGGAGCCCATCATGAGAATGAGCAACAGATAGAAGCCATAGGTTATTTTTTTGCGAATGCCGAGGTGGAACATATTCTGCCTTCCTTTGCCGCGAGGGTGCGATTTCCCCTGCCGCGTTCCTATTCGAACGCACCATACCCCCACTGAAAAACAAAGTCCAGAGGTTGCATTTGGCAACACCTCCTTTCCCTTTGCAACACCAGGACATCTTTTTGATTTTATTACCTATTTTTTTTTACAAAAAAATAACGTTGCAAAAATGCAACGCCAACCCCTGCCTCCAAAAACAAAAGCAACCACCCGGAATAACACAACAAAAGATAAAAATACGACTCTGGCACGCTTGTTGCTCAATGAAACAGACAACAGCAACGAAGCCTTTGACCTGTTTCAGTGCAACATACACATACGAAGGAGAACCACCATGAACACCATCCTGAACCGCTTTGACCGCCTGATGATGGCCATCACCTTTGCCGAGGCCAATGCCCCGGAATCGGCACAAGAATACCTCGGCAGCCGGAAGCCGACGCAGAATAAACGGGCGCAGCGGACCACCCGGACGACCGGCGGCCAAATCCTGCCGAAGCAAACCGCCAACTGAACCGAACACTCTTTCCCTTGGAACGACCCATGAGCGCACTGACGACATTGTTCAAAAATCTTGAAGAAGCCATGACCGCGGCGACCTTTGCCGAAGCCGGCGAGTTCGAGACAGCCCGCCAGTTCCTCAAAACCAACAAGAATGCGCACAAAAGGGTGCTCCTTGGAACCGACAAACCGGAGATCGCGGCCAGAACCATCAGCTACGCCCTGCATCTCTGTCAACGCCTCGGCGGCGGCCTGGAAATTTTCCATATGCTGCACCTGCCGGATAACGAAACAAATTCCGGGCTGAGCAAGGAAAAAGAACCCCTCGCCGCCCTGAACACCGCTCTGCAACAAAAGGGCGTTATCTATCAACCGGTCAGCAGGCCGGGTTGCCTGGCGGACGAGGTGCTCCGCCATGCCGGCGCCCGCAGGGACATCCTCTGCGTTGTCTTCGATGCGCTGGAGCCGGACGGCGCGATCTGCCGCAAGGCAAAAGAAAACATGATCAGCAAATTTCAGGCCTTGCACTGCCCTGTCGTGATGTACGCCGGGTCATCCGTCAAAGCCTGACATCTATTAACTAAGCCGTTGCCAAAAAACAATTTGCACAATTATGACCCCGCGAACGGCATAACGAGCCGTAACGAAAGGATCAAGAAAGTACAGGTTGTGTTGTAACGGCTCCTAAAATTCATATCAACAAGGGAGAAAAAATGACTATCACCAACTTTGACAAAAACATGTCGGCTGTCGCCTTTGCCGAGGCAGGCGAATACGATACCGCCCGCCAAATCTTAGGCTCGAAGGCCACAAAGCAATACGGCAAATCCCCGGCTCCGGCGGCAAAAAGCAAGCCCTACCTGAAGACCATAATCTTCGGGACGATGTCGCTCTCCGCCTATTACATGCTCTTCACCAACGAAAAGCTGGTCACCGAGATCTTCACCATGGGCGGCTGGCGCTGGGTGTACCCGGTGGGGGCGGCCTTCTTCTTTTCCTTCATCCATGGGGCCTTTGCCAGCAACCTGCTGAGCACCCTTGGCCTTGAAGCAAAAAAATAAATCAGCCGACCCGGCTCACATAAAGGAGATTTCCCCACCATGAAAAAGTTATTGCTTATACTGATGTTCGCCATGCTCCCCATTTCCCTGTTCACCCAGTCGGCCTTTGCCGCAGGCGACGGGCCGTCCAAGGACATGCTCAAGGGCATTATTACCTCAGTGAACAGTGCGGAGCGCACGGTTCTTTTTGAAAAAGACGGCACCAAGGAAATGGTGACTCTGGCCCTGAACGAGAAGATGCTGCCCGAGGACGTGGCAATGAACCAGAAGGTGTTGATCAATCTGGACAAACATGCCGAGGCCGGCAATGTGATGAAGGATATCTCCGTCATGTTCATGGACATGACCGCCAGCAAGCTCATTGCCCTGCTGATTATCGGCGCGGTCGGCGGCTTGCTCTCCGGCTTCATCGGCTCCGGCGGCGCCTTTGTCATGACCCCGGCCATGATGTCTTTGGGCGTGCCTGGCGCGGTGGCGGTGGCCAGCAACATGTGCCACAAGTTCCCCAAGGCCATGGTCGGCGCCTACAAGCGCTGGAAATACGGTCAGGCCGACATCAAGCTCGGTCTGGTCATGGCCACCACCGCTGTCATCGGCGTGCAGATCGGGATCAAGATCCAGAAATACATTTTGAACCAGTTCGGCGGCGCAGGCTCCAACCTTTACATCAGCGCAGTGTTCATGGTGGTCCTCGTCTTTGTCGGCGGCTATGTGTTCTTTGATGCCTGGAAACTCGCCAGGGGCGGCGGCAAGGAAACCGTGAGCAAGCTGGCCCTGCGCATGCAGAAAATCCAACTCGCGCCCATGATGCACTTCAAAACCGCCAAGGTGACCATCTCCGCCTGGATCACCATCCCGGTCGGCCTGCTCACCGGCATGCTCGCGGCCACCATCGCCGTGGGCGGCTTCGTCGGCGTCCCCGGCATGATCTATGTAATCGGCGCCTCCGCCGTGGTGGCCAGCGCCACCGAGTTGATCATCGCCTTTGTCATGGGCGCCTGGGGTTCCGTGCAGTGGGGTCTCTCCGGCCTCATCGACATCCGCCTCGCCCTGCTGCTCCTGGCCACCTCCCTCATCGGCGTGCAGCTCGGCGCCTTGGGGACCACCTATGTTAAGGACTACATCATCAAGGTGGTCATGGCCACCACCATGCTCATTGTCGCGGTCAGCCGCGGCGTCAAAATCCCCGGCTACCTGATCGATCTTGAGCTGATGAGCCCCATACAAGAAAGCACCCTCGCCCTGCTCGAAGGCATCAGCTTCTGGTCCTTGGTTGCAGCCTTGGGTTCCGCGGCGCTCATCATCATCGTGGCCATGGTCAAGGGGATGACCGCCGACCGCCGCAGCAAAAGCGTCCTGGCCGGAGGAGTATAACATGGCTAAATACCGAAAGATCCTCGTTGCCTACGACGGGTCTCCCTCGGCCCAGAACGCGCTCTCCCTGGCAAGCCAGCTTGCCAGGGAGGACAAAAGCTGGATCAAGGTTCTGGCTGTTGTCCCGCCCTACCAGGGAGATCTGGAGCTCATTGGGGTTTCGGATATCAAGGAAACCATTACCGGACCGGGCCAGAAGCTGCTGGCCGAGGCCCAACAACTGGCGGACCGCGAAGGGATCCACGTCCTGACCAATCTGGAACAGGGCGAGCCCTATGAGCAGATCGTTCATGTCGCCGAGGAGGAAAACTGCGATCTCATTGTCATGGGGCGCAGGGGCAAGGGCACGGTGGAGCGGGAGCTCATGGGCAGCGTCACCGCCCGGGTCATCGGGCATACCGGCAAGGATGTCCTGGTTATCCCGAAAAACAGCAGCCTCTCCTGGGAGAATATTCTGCTGGCGACGGACGGCTCCAGCTGCTGCGACAACGCCCTGGCCAGAGCTCTGGAGATAGCCCAGGAACGAAAGGCCAAGCTCTCCGCCGTTTCCGTGGTTTATACCAACGACGAGTTTTATGCCCTCGGCCAGGACGTCTTAAATGGACTGTACCAGGAAGCGGACAAGGTTCTGGACAAGGTCCGCAAATGGGCCGGGGATCTCGGGTTGCAGACGGAGCTGTTTGTCCGGGATGGCGAACCGCATCAGGCCATAACCGCCCTGGCCGCGGAAATCAACGCCAGCCTCATCGTCATGGGCTCCCATGGCCGGAAAGGCTTGAGCCGTCTGCTAATGGGCAGCGTTACCGAACGGGTTATCGGCTACGCGGACTGCCCGGTCCTGGTCTGCCACTTGTAAACGCAAGCGTCACTCCACAAACAGACTGTTTCCTGCGGGCGCTCATCTGAGCGCCCGCTTTTTTCGGCAGCCCGAGGCTTCACTTGCCGCTTTGCCCATGGCGTTCCCGCCCGCCTTCGGGTATCTTCACCCCCATGCTCCTCATCCATCCCCCAGCCGCCAAAGCCTGCGAACCTCCAGCCGGGATTGCCCGCCTGGCCGGGACCCTCCGTGGTCATGGCCTGGACTGCACCCTTCTGGATGCCAACATGGAAGGCCAGATGTTCCTGCTTGCCGCCCCACCCCCCGGCAAGGACACCTGGAGCCTGCGCGCAGGCAGGAATCTCAAGGACAATCTGACAGCCCTGCGCAGTCCGGAACTGTACCAAAGCCCTTCCCGCTACCGGCGAGCGGTGGCGGATGTCAACCGGGTGCTGGAGCAGACCGGCAAGCGCCACCATCAGTTGGCCCTCAGCCTTGCCAATTATCAGGAACAGGGTCTCTCCCCCCTGAACAGCGCCGACCTCATCCGGGCTGCAGAAAACCCCGAAGAAAACATCTTTTTCCACTACTTCGCGGCCCGGCTTCCCGGCCTTATCGAAGAGACCCGGCCTGCCCTCACCGGCATCTCCCTGAACTACCTGAGCCAGGCTCCCACCACCTTTGCCATGGCCGGCTTTCTCAAAAAACGCTATCCGGAACTGCCGATCGTGCTGGGAGGCGGCCTGGTCACCTCCTGGCTGCGCAACCCGGACTTTCGCAACCCCTTTGCCGGGTTGATCGACCATTGCCTTGCCGGGCCGGGAGAAGAAGCACTGGTCCGCCTCCTTTCCGGCAATTTCTCCCCGCGCCACCAGACCCCTTCCTATTGTGGCCTGCCGCTGAACGAGTATCTGGCCCCCGGCCTTATCCTGCCTTACGCCGCATCTTCGGGTTGCTACTGGAACCGTTGCCTGTTCTGCCCGGAAAAAGCCGAAGGCAACCCATACCTCCAGATTCCCCCGGCAACGGTGCTGACAGACATCGCCAGTCTCAAAGCCGCCACACGCCCGGCCCTGCTTCACTTTCTCGACAATGCGGTGAGCCCGGCCCTGATGCAGGCCCTGGCCGCCGAACCGCCGGGCCTCGATTGGTACGGCTTTGCCCGGATCAGCCCCCTGCTGGCCGAGGTTGATTTCTGCCGGGCTCTACGCCGATCCGGCTGCCGCATGCTGAAGCTGGGCCTTGAGTCGGGCGACCAATCCGTGCTGGATGCGATGCACAAGGGCCAGGATCTGGCCCTTATCGAACAGGTGCTGCACACCTTGGCCGAGGCCGGGATCGCCACCTACATCTATCTGCTGTTCGGCACCCCCTCGGAATCCCTGAGCGAAGCACGGCGAACCCTTGACTTCGTAGTCCGGCATCATTCGGCCATAACTTTCCTCAATCTTGCCGTGTTCAATATGCCCACCGGCAGCCCGGAAGCGCCCTTCGTGGCGCGCAGCGAATTTTACGGGGGCGATCTTTCCCTGTACACCGATTTCGAGCACCCCAGGGGCTGGTCGCGCAAGGAAATCAGAAGATTTCTCGACCAGGAGTTCAAACGTCACCCGGCCATTACCCGGATTCTCCATCGCGACCCGCCGCTTTTCACCTCCAACCATGCCGCTTTTTTCTGCTGATTGCTGAACAACCCCGTCCACCAGTCCTCTGCCCCCTTCTTTTTTTGTTTTGACAAAAGCTTCGGCAATTACCGATAATACCCAAAAGACACCGGCCTTGCCAGCCCGGCAAAACACCAGGGCCGGTCCCGTTGACAAACATCTGAGAGGGGGGGGGTTATGTATAAAAAAATCATGGTCGGCTATGATGGCACAAAATTCAGCGATTGTGCCTTGAAGGAGGCGATTACCCTGGCAAAGGATTCGGGCGCGAAACTCCTGCTGGTGAGCGCCCCGGAAATCGATGTCGAACTCCAGGCCATGTCGCCGGAGGCAAATGCGCTGATGGAAAAAAAGGCCCGCACCGATCTGGATCTGGCTGCGGCGAAGGTAAAGAAGGCCGGGCTCACCTGCGAGACAAAAATCGTCATCACAACCTCCGCCCAGGAAGCCTTGGTGGAAACCGCCAAAAAAAGCAAGGCCAACCTGATCGTGCTCGGCACCCATGGCCGCACCGGACTCATGCGGCTGCTCATGGGCAGCACCACGGCGCGGGTGATCGGGCATGCCCACTGCAGTGTGCTGGTGGTGCGCTGTCCGTAATCCACGCTCCCGTTTGCCGTTATCCCCCGGCAGTGGGGGATGACGGCATCCTTCCGCAGACCGGACAGCCCTGCATGGCAAAAGGCTTTTCCAACCGGCAGGCGGCAAGCAGCGATTCGTCTCGGAAGATATCCAAGGTCGGCCCATCGGCCCTTACCTCCCCCTCGTGCAGGACGATGGTCCGCTCGCACAGTTCCAGCACCATATCCAGATCGTGACTGGTAAAAATCCTGGTGTGCCGGAAGTCGTGTAAAAGCGCCATGAGCTGACGCCTGGCAAAGGGATCAAGGCCGCTGGTCGGCTCATCCATGACCAGGATATCCGGCGACATGGCCAGCACCGTGGCGATGGCCACCCGCTTCTTTTCCCCGCCGGAAAGCCGGTAGGGCGGTTTGTCGCGCAGATGTCCGGCCCCGACCCGGGCCAGGGCCTCCCGCACCCGCTCTTCCACCTCATCCCCGGCCAGGCCCAGATTCAAGGGGCCAAAGGCCACATCGTCGAAAACCGTGGGCATGAACAGCTGGTCATCCGGATCCTGAAAAACCATGCCCACCGTGCGCCGGATCTCGGGCAGGGTGGCGGGGTTCAGGGGAAAATCACCGATGCGAATCGCGCCCTGGCTGGTTGCCAGATAGCCGTTCAGATGCAGGAGCAAGGTGGATTTCCCCGCGCCGTTGGCGCCGATGATCGCCACCGATTCGCCGTGGGTGATCCGGAAAGAGACACCCCGCAGGGCCTCGGTTCCATCGGGATAGACATGGCGCAGATCCTTGACCTCGACTATATGATGGCTCATCCAGCCCCCCCCGCAACGATCGTTCCCAGAAGCAGGGAAACATTGACCATACGGAAAAAAAGAAACAACCCCGACCAGCCCGCAAGAAAAAGAAAGTCCCTGACCCCGAACCGGGTTGTCCGGCGCGGGTGGAATTCTCCACTGAACCCCCTGGCCAGCATGGCAAGATGGATCCGCTCCGCCCGCAGCCAGGTGCGCAAGAGAAGATGGCTTATCAATGAGCCGTAAGAGCTTAAGCCCAACCCTTTTTTGCCAAAAGCACGGAGCTCTCGGGCCCGTGCCGTCCGGCCGCCTTCTTCAGTGAGGACAAAAAGATAGCGGTACAGAAAAAGAAGCTGCACGGTAAAGATCCTGGGCATGCCCAACTGGTCAAGGGCCTGGCAGATGGCGGGAAAGCCGGTTGTGGCGACAAGGATGAGGGCACCACCCACCGTGAGTATCGCCCGGACCAGAATGGAGGCGCAGGAAAGCCAGCCGCCGCTGATGCCGATAGGGCCGAGGCAAACCAGCACCGTCTGATCAAAAAAGGGGTTGAACATCCCCACCATCAGGGCAAAGGGCAGGACCACCACGACCTTCCTGGCGATATGGCGAACCGGCAGATTAGCGAGCGCCATGACCACCGCCGGGTAGAGGAAAAAAGGGAACAGGGCGGCCAGTTCGTATTTGCCCAGGGAAACCACGGCCAGGATAAAGACCAGGGTCACCAGCACCTTGGCCCGGGCATCGAGCCGATGCACCCCCGTCTCCCCGGTGGCCATCAGGTCAAGCTGCCTGAAATCCGCTACTGCTCCGACAATGGACGCCATCCGCCTCTCCCAGCTTTCCCAAAAAAAGAGGGGGAAGAGGCGTTCAGCCTCCTCCCCGTGTTCACGCGACTCGCATCTCTCCGTGCTGCTTCAGGCGACCCGGCCTTGTTTCCGCAAAAAAATCCCACTTAAGAAGGCAATGGCCAGGGTCAGCAGTCCGCCGACAATCCCGGCCACGCTGGTGCCCAGAGAACTTTCCTGCCCCGCCAAGTTTTCCGGTTGTTGCACCGGTTTTTTGAACGTATAATCCGGGAGGAAAGCGACTGATTCCTGAAGCGCGGCGAGTCGGGCGTGCAGCCCATCCTGCGGCTCGGCGAATTCTTCGGCGCCGGTGATCTTGGCAATGGCCCATTCCAGACCATCAGGTTTTTCCGAAGCAAACCAGGAAACAAACCCGCCGGTCAGCAGAGCCACCGCGAGAAAGGCTGCCAGAATGTTGCGCAACGGGGTTGCGCCAAGGGGGCGAGTCTCTTGGACGTTCTGGATGATTTCCGGGCGGGCCTGGTACACAAAGGAAACCACGGCACCGGTCACCATCCCCTCCACCATCCCGATGGCCAGATGAATCGGCTGCATGAGGCTGACAAAGGTGGCAAAGGGCAAAGAGGAGACCCCCGAGGCCACCGTCTCAAGCACCACGGCAAAGGCTCCCATCTGGAGACCGATGATAGCGGCAACCATGGCAGCCATGCTTATCCGGGGCTTGCGCGGGGCACTGCCGGCCAAGGGCTTGTAAATGAAGGGATAGGCGACAAAGGCCGGCAGAAAACCGAGGTTGAAGATATTGCAGCCCAGAGCCAACAACCCCCCATCGGCAAAAAACAGCGCCTGCACCACAAGCACCGAAGCGATGGTGACGAAGGCAGCCGCAGGCCCGAGCAGAACCGCCAGGAGAAGACCGCCGCCAAGATGGCCGCTGGAGCCGGTTGCCGGGATGGTGAAGTTGATCATCTGCGCGGCAAAAAGAAAGGCGCCCAAGACCCCCATGAGCGGCGCCTTGCCCCCGTCCATTTCCTGGCGCAGCTTTCTGGAACAGTATATGATGGCCCCTGCGGAAACACCCCACATGGTCCCGCCGGCCGCAGGGGACAATAACGCGTCTGCCATATGCATGGTGTTTTCTCCTTGCCCGGTAGTATGCCCAGCCGTAAGTAGCACGGCATTTTTTTTAGTAACACGGATTCAATACAATATCCCGGAATAGGTGTCAACTAATTTTGCCTGGCCAATTTTCAGCCGTTACCTTTTACAAGGAGAAGCCATATGGGAAAAACCATCCGTTTCGGGATCTCGCTCGATGAAAAACTTCTGGAAAGCTATGACCGGCACATCGAAGCCAAGGGCTACATGAACCGCTCCGAGGCGATCCGCGATCTGATCCGTTCAGCCTTGGTGGAGGAGAAATGGGGTGCTGCCGGGGACGCGGAAATGGTCGGTACCGTCACCCTGGTTTACAATCACCATGTCCGGGATCTTTCCGACAAGCTGACCGAACACCAGCACGCGCACCATGACCGGGTTATTTCAGCGCTCCATGTGCATCTCGATGCGCATAACTGCCTGGAGGTCCTGGTGGTGCGGGGGCCAGCGGGAGAGGTGAAACGAATCGCCAGCGAACTCATCGGGGTGAAGGGGGTCAAACACGGCCAGCTGGTCATGACCACCACGGGCCAGGAACTTCACTGAGATTCAGGCACCATCACGGCCAGGCTGGGCGAAAGCGGGGCTTGCTTGACAGGCCGCGTCCTTTCATTATATTCTGATACATAGAATCAGCGTCCGTTCAAACTCCCCAGACAGAGAACCTTCATGCCCCAAACCGTGCTCTTCGTTGATGACAATCCGGTGATCCTCAAAACCATCGAACTGGTCTTTGCCAAGGAAGAGTACGCCGTCCTCATGGCCAATAGCGGCGAAGAGGCTCTGCGACTGGTGGAAGAAGATAGCCCCCAGGTCATTGTCAGCGACCTGCGCATGCCCGGCATGAACGGTCTGGATTTTCTCCACCGGGCTCGCCGGACAAACCCCTTTTTTGTCGGCATGATCTTCACCGCTTATCTGGACATCGACAGCATAATGAAGGCGGTGAGCGAAGAAGCGGTCTGGCGCTACATCACCAAACCATGGCAGGACAGCAGGGAACTGGTCCTGACCGTGCGCAACGCCTTCCAGTACCAGGAGGCCATGGCCTCCCGCCGCCAGGCCGAGGAACAGCTCCAGCGGGGAGAACGCCTCACGGCCTTGGGCCATCTGGTGGCCGGAATCTCCCACCAGTTCAACAATATCGATGTGGGCATCCTGGGCTATGTGCAGATGGCCCTGCTCCACAAGGAGCTCCCGGCCGAGGTGCGCGAACATCTGGAACAGGTCAAGATCTTCGCCAGACGCGGCACGGAAATTATCAGGGAGCTGACCACCTTCAGCGATCAGAGCGCCCAATGGGGTTTTACCCACGGCAACCTGACGGATACGGTGACCGAGGCCCTTTCCTTCTGCCGCAAGGAGATGAACGCTGCGGGAATTCAGATCGAAACCGAGCTTGCCGAGGACTGCGAGGCGGTGTTCAATTTCGGCTTGGTTAAACAGCTGGTCATGAACCTGATCCACAACGCCGCCCATGCCACCCTGGGAAAAGAACCGCGCACCGTGCGCATCGAAACCGGGAAGCAGGACAAAAATGTTTTTGTCCGGGTAACGGATAACGGTTGCGGCATTCTCAAGGAATATCTGCCTAAGATCTTTGACCCGTTTTTCACCACCAAGGGCTCCCAGTCCGCACCAGGCTCGGCGCAGGCCGCCGTTTCCGGTGTCGGCCTGGGCTTGAGTCTCAGCCAGACCGTGGCCCAGGCCCATCGCGGCGCGATCACCGTACGTTCAACCCCGGACGAAGGCTCGTGCTTCACCTTCACCCTGCCCATGGCCTAACGGGAAGTGATCACAGAGCCAGATCAATCTCCTGCACCGTCCCCGCTCCGCCGTTTTCCCACAAAAAATAGAGCTTTCCCGCAACCGCCCCAGCAAGCCGCTCCCGCTGTCCTTCAAGGCAAAGGCAGTTTTCGCCGGATTAAGCAGAATGGCGCCGACCTTCTTTTCACTAAGGCTGGCCAGCGAATCATTTCCGGCCGGCGGCGCTTGCTTGCCGCCCCCCTCCGGAACGCCACCCACACCGGCAGCGCAAGGGGAGCAGCCGCTTTTTTCCGTTAGAGATTTTCCTTTGCCTGTTTGCCTCATTTCACGTAATCTATCTGCATGAACATCCGCGATTTCCTGAAAAAAATTAACGGGCTGCCCACCATTTCCGCAGTGGCCAACGAGATCAATGTCCGGGACAGGAATGATTCGCTCACCGCCAAATCACTTGGGGAAATTATTACCCGTGATCCCGCCCTCACCGCCACCGTCCTGAAACTCGCCAACTCCGCCTACTACGGAATGGCCCGGGAGATAACCAGCACCGAGCGGGCGGTTACGATCCTGGGCTTTGACACCATCAAAAATCTGGCCCTGGCCATCTCCGTCTTCCAGGTTTTCAAAAACCAGGAAGGACAACTTCTGGACCTGAAAGGCCTCTGGTACCATTCCCTCGGAGTTGGCCTCGCGGCAAAGCACCTCGCCCGGCACAGTCCGGCGCTGGCCTGCGATAAAACCCTGCCGGAGCAAGCCTTTATCTGCGGTATCCTGCACGACATCGGCAAGATCGCCTTTGCCCAGAAGCTGCCTGCCGAAATGGCCGAAATTCTCGAGCAAACCCGAAGCGGGACAATCTTCCAGCACGAAATTGAAAAAAACATCCTCGGCTTCAATCACCAAAAGGCCGGACAAGCCATGGCAGACGCGTGGAATTTCCCGGCAGACTACCAGACCGTCATCAGGCTGCACCACGCTCCCTCTGCCGCCACCATCGGTGATAATCCAAAAATAGCCGCCCTGGTCATGGCGGTTTACCTGGGCAACAAAATAGCCAAGGCCCTGCATCTGGGAGAAAGCACGGACCCGCACATGGCAAAGGCGACACCGGATGATCTGAGAAACTTAGGAATCAACAAACAAGAACTGCCCGAGATTGTCCAACAGATCAAAAATGAGTATGCCCAAAGCCTTGAAGCATGGTCATATGAGCTGTAATTTTTAGCCGCCAGCCTTCCAGCCTGCCCATCACTCCTTGACGCTGACAAACACCCCCTGATTGGCCGGATCCAATTCGTAATACCGTTTCAGCAGCATGATGCTGGGATTGGCAAGAACGGTGCCCTTGGTGAGCAGCAGAATCCCGGTGCCGCTGAACACATCCCGGCTCGCCTCCATCCCCGCCTGCAGGTCGCCGGGCATCAATTCGATCTCGATATGGTCTGTCCTGGGACGGATCTTTTTATAAAAAGGCTCGGCCTGCTCAAAAACCACGGGGATAAGCTTGGGGTCGAAGAGTGTTCCCTTCTGAAGTTCCACCTCCTTGCGCATGACCTCAAACCCCGTGGCCCACATGGCTTTGCGGATTTTCTTATCGATGTAATCGACCAGGGTGATGATCCGGGCGCCCAGAGGAATGGCCGCCTTCTTCAGTCCATCGGGAAACCCGCTGCCGTCATAATTTTCATGATGGCTGCGGATGATCAGCCCCACCTCCCGCAGCTCTTCAATCCTGTCAATGGCCGCTTGGCCGCGGACCGGATGCTGGAGATATTCCTCCCGCTCCGCAAAATTCATCTCCTCGGTCTCCCGCGCCAGCATAAGGTCGGGAATCCCTATTTTACCGATATCATGGAGCAGGGCCGCCACCATGACTGCTTCCCGCTGCTCGCCCTCCAGGCCGAGTTGTTTGGCGACATTCGCCGAGATTTCCGCGACATTGCGGGAATGGGTCCGCATCCGTTTGTCGCGTAATTCGATGAGCCCGGAAAAGGCAACGATGGTGTTCTTGAAATTGGCCCGCAACCTGGTGTTTATCGCCCGCAGGCCATCGTAACTCTTCTTGAGTTCAATGGTCTGTTCCTGGACCATGGTCTCCAGTTCCGTGTTCCACTTCTTCAACTCGACGTTCTGTTTCCTGACAATGGCCGCCAAGCGCTTGTTTTCAGTGAGCAGGCGATACATCTGCAAGGCGCCCTTGACTGCCTGGAAGAGCTCCTCATCATTCCAAGGCTTGTTCAAATAGCGGAAGGTGCCGCCCCGGTTGATGGCGTCGATGGCGGCATTGACATCGGCATAACCGGTGAGCAGAATCCTGATGGACTGGGGGGAAACAGCCTTGGATTTTTCAAGAAAATCAACGCCGGTCATCTCCGGCATCCTCTGGTCGGAGACAATGACACCAACCCCGGCTTCCCTGGCAAGGATTTCCAACCCCTGAGCCCCGGATGAGGCCGTGAATACCTCGACCTCTTCATCCATGAAAAGCCGCCGCAGGGAACGTAGAATATTTTCCTCGTCGTCCACAAAGAGGATCTTCCCCTTTTCCGGTGAGGAAGCGCGTGAAGTTTCGTTCATTGTTTCCCCTCATTTCCCGAGACCGCAAAGGAGCCCGGGCCAGCGACACAGCCCAACTCCCCACAATGTGCACAATCAAACACCAGCACCGTTCCGGCCTGACCATCCGGTTTATTCATCATGACCACCCGCACACAGAACTGCTGCCCGGCCAGATCCAGCATCCTGCTGACCCCCTTGCCCGGCTGCGCCTCCTCCAGCAAGGCAGCCCATTCCGGAGGCAGAACCTCCGCCGCCGTCGCGCCAAGGGAGACGGGCCGGAAATTCCGCAGCACCTCTTCGGCAAAGCGATTCCGTTGCACCAGCACCCCATTCCGGTCAAAACCGGCCACGCCCATGGGCAGGATGTCCAGAATGACCTGACTGTGCCTGAGCACCTTGTTCTGGAACAAAAGCTCTTCCGTGCGCTCCGCCACTTTCTCTTCAAGCTGCAAGGCAATGCGGACAAGTTCATTGTTTGCTTGCAGCAACTCTTCGTTGAGCTTGTTATTCGCCTTGACCAGAAAATACAGCTCCACCGCCTTGACGATGGTCACCTTGAGTTCATCGTCGTTCCAGGGCTTGGGGATGAATTTGTAGACCTGGCCTTCGTTGATCGCCGATACCACAGCCGCGGTATCGGCATAGCCTGAAAGCACGATGCGGACCGTGTCCGGCCAGCGTTCATGCACCTGCTTGAAAAAAGCAACCCCGTCCATCTCCGGCATCCGGTAGTCGGAGATCACCACTTGCACCGGCTGCCTCTGCTCCAGAAGGGCGAGCCCCTCCTTTCCCGATTCCGCGGTGAGGATTTCATAGTCCTCATCAAGGAAAAGACGTTTCAAGGATTTCAAGACATTCGCCTCGTCATCCACGCAGAGAATTGTCACATCCGTTACCATGCCGCCGCCCTCACTCCCTCTTCACCGGCAAGGTTACGACAAAGGTCGTCCCCTTGCCCAACTCGCTGGCCACCTCAACCTTGCCGCCATGCTTCTTGGTCACGATATCGTAGGTTATGCTCAGGCCCAGCCCGGTTCCCTTGCCCACCTCCTTGGTGGTGAAAAACGGCTCAAAAACCCTGCGCAGGTTTTCAGGGGGAATGCCGGAGCCTGAGTCGGTAATGGCTATGGTTATCTCTGTTGCGCTCGCCCTGGTGGTGATCACAATCGCGCCCTGACTCTCGATGGCCTGCGCCGCATTGACCAGAAGATTCATGAACACCTGGTTGAGCTGCTGCGGATAGCATCGGGTCGGGGGAAGATCCCCATACTCTTTTTTTACGGTACACTTGTATTTGAGTTCATTCCAGATGATATTCAGGGTGTCGTCCAGACACTGGTTGATATCGGCCAAGCTGTAGTCGGACTGGTCAATCCGGGAAAAACTTTTCAGGTTCTGGACGATCTTCCGGACCCGTTCCACGCCATCCAGGGATTCGGCAATCAGGGCCGGCAGGTCTTCGAGAATCGGTTCGATCTTGAGCTGCCCGCGGATATCGGCCAGGCGCAGAGCCCGGTCATCGTCCGCTGCCGGGGGAAAAAGCTCCGCCTGCCGGTGCAAAAATTCCCCCACCCGCCCCAGATACTTCTGCAGGGTGCCCAGGTTGCTGGTGACAAAACCGATGGGGTTGTTGATCTCGTGGGCTACGCCTGCTGCCAACTGGCCGATGGAGGCCATTTTTTCCTGCTGGACAAATTGGGACTGGGTTGCCTTCAGTTCATCGTAAGCGTTTTGCAATTCGCTGTTCTTTTTTTCTATGATCTGCATCATATGCCCGAACTGGATGCCGATCCGCACCACCGGGTCATCGGCGGCCTCCCGATAAAATTCACAGGCCAGGCAACTGCTGAGCTTTTGGGCGAACCGGCCCTGCACCTTGCCTTTGCAGTGGGTTCCGGCAATCGTCCAGCATTGCAAGGGCTCCCGCCCGAAACAGAGGCATTTTTCCTGGCCGCATTGCATCCTCTTCCAGCACGGTTCCTGATCAGGCGGCAGGGTGAAAAAAAAATTTCCCGTTCCCGTATTTCCTTCAGTGATCCGCTGGATCATGGAAGAAATCTCTCCCAGAGCGCCTTCGAGCTTTTTTCTGTTCCGCTCGATCTGCCGCTGAATCCGCTTGCGCTCGGAGATATCGTGGAGCGTAATCACCCGCCGTAAGTCGCCATTCCGGGCCTCGGGGGTGTAGCTGGCCTGCAAAAAAAACCTGTTGCTGGGTTTATGAAACCACTCGCACGGGGATACGTCCGCCTGCATGCTCCCCGGTCGCTCCAGGCGCATCCCGGCCTCGTCAAAAATGGCTTCCCAGGCGCGGCCAAGGATTTCCGCATACGGCTTTTCCAGGAAATCGCCTACCGCCTTGTTGCAGCGCTTCACCTCCCCGGCTGCATCGACCAGAAGAACCAGATCGGAAATCCCATCCATGGTCATGGCCCATTCGTCCTTGGCTCGTTTGACCTGGGCAAAAAGCAGCTTCAGGGCCTCATTCGCCTGCGGCGCCACCGGCCCGGCCGGGTCAGTTTGGGCAAGATTTCTCGCTTGCAGCAGAAAGGCCGCCCCCACTCCCTCTCCGTCGGCAAGCGGAGAAACGGCAAGCGCATATGCCCCGGCATAGGGCTTGTCGCCAAAAAGGCCTTCCTGGGTCCACCGAACCGGTTTGTTTCCGGCGATTGCCTCGGCAATCAGGCAATCCGCCGGACAGGCCCCTGCTGCCTCCCGGCCGCAAAACAGTGCGCAGCCGAGAACCCCTCCGGCAGGGACGACAAGGCCGGTGAGTTCCCTGGCGGCCCTGTTCATGAACAGGATATGCCCGGACTGCCTAACAACGAAAAGCGGATCGCTGATATTTTCAAACAATATCAAGTTGTTGACTTCAAACATACAGCCTCGCTCCGCATATTCAAAATGGCAATCGTGTCCGAATCGCACTCTATGACACAAGCAACGGCAGAGCCCACCATTCCTCGGCCGCTGCCGCTCACAATTCCGGTGCCGACTCCCTCCGCGGCTTGATAACGCCTTCATAATACAGAAAAGCATCGCGGAGTTGGGCGCGCAATTGCTCTACGTCCCAGGGTTTACCGAAAAATTTATAGATGGCGCCCTCGTTGACCGCCTGGACAACGGTTTCCAGCTCTGCATATCCAGAAAGAATCATCCGCACGGTATCGGGATAAAGCACCTTGACCCGGCTGAGGAACTCGGTGCCGCTCATGCCCGGCATCCGCTGGTCGGAAAGAATCACCTGCACCGAATTTTTGGCCAAAAGTTCAAGTCCCTCGTGGGCACTGGCCGCGGCGAGAACACCATACCCTTCATCAGCCAACATTCGCTGCAGGGCTTTAAGAACAAAAAGGTCATCATCAACGACGAGAAGGGTCCGCGATTGCGGGAGGACTTCCGGCACAGGAAATTTCTTACCCTGAGACAACAACTCGGCAAATTCCTCGGCGGGGAGGGGTTTGCTGAATAAATATCCCTGTATTTGGTCACAGCCATTTTGCCACAGATAACCAGCCTGGGCCTCGTCTTCGACGCCTTCGGCTACCACCACGAGCCGCATACGATGGGCCAGCGCGATAACCGAGGTGGCGATGGTTGCCGCGCCGGGGTCGGTAACGATATCGTTTACAAAGGAGCGGTCGATCTTCATCTGGTCGATGGGAAAACGGTTCAAATAGGCAAGACTGGAATACCCGGTGCCAAAGTCATCCAGGGAAAGGCTGACCCCGATGCGCTTCAGGGCGAGCATGCGCGCCACCGCTTCTTCCGGCTCTTCCATAAGCATACTTTCGGTCACTTCCAACATCAGGTGGTGAGGCTCCACAGCATAACGCGCCAAAGCCTTGACGATCACCTCCTCCAGTTCGCCGCCCCGGAACTGGAGGGCTGAAACATTGACGGCCACATTAACCCCCGCCAGTCCTGCCTCCCGCCAAGCGCGCATCTGCCGGCAAGCCTCCTGAATTACCCAGGCGCCGATGCCCGCGATCAGGCCGTTTTTCTCGGCGGCGGGGATGAACTCCAGCGGCGGCACTATGCCGCAATCAGGCCGTTGCCAGCGGAGCAGGGCCTCGGCCCCCGCGATACGGCCGCTACGCAGATCGATCTTGGGCTGGTAATAGAGGACAAACTCCTCCTCCTCCAGGGCTCGGCGCAGGGCCTCCTCCATTAGCAGGGTGGTGCGGGCCTGAGCATTAAACGCGCTGCTGTAGTAACAGAACTGCCTGCCCCCCAGCTCCTTGGCCCGGTGCACAGCCGCATCCGCCCCGATCAGCAGGGTCTGCGCCGTGCCACCGTCTTGGGGATAGACACTGATGCCGACGCTGGCCCGCACATAGGCTTTGCAGCCGTCCGGCAGGATGAACGGCTCCTCCAATGATGTCTGTATACTGCGCGCCATGATCTCCGATTCCTGATACTCATGAAGCGCCTCCAGCACCAGAACGAACTGATCCCCGGCCAGACGCGACAGGGTGTCCTCCTCCCGCAGTCTGGCTCGCAGCCTGTGGGTGACCGCGACCAGCAGGGCATCGCCCGCGGCATGCCCATGGCTGTCGTTGATGATCTTGAACTGGTCCAGACCGATAACCAACACCGCAGCCCGACGGCCATCACGGCTGGCCCGCTCCAGGGTGTGTTGCAGCCGCGCCTCCAGAAGCAGACGGTTGGGAAGGCCGGTGAGGGGATCATAATGGACCAGGCGCTGGAGCCGCTCTTCGTTCAGCCTGAGTTGGCTGAGATCGGTGCCCACGCCGACGTAATAGGCAGGGTCGCCCTGTTCATTGCAGACGGCGTTGAGGGTGAGCAACTGGGGATACACCTCACCGTCCTTGCGCCGGTTCCAGATCTCGCCCTGCCAATACCCCGTTTCCAGCAGACTCGCCCAGATGGCGTGGTAAAACGCGCGATCATGGCGGCCGGATCTCAAAATGCGCGGGTTTTCACCAAGAACCTCGGCTTCGCCATCTCCGGTAATCTCCGTAAAGGCCGGATTGACGGCAAGGATCTTTGAAGCAAGATCGGTGATGATCACCACATCCCGGGTGCTGGCCAGGATCACGGCATCAATCCGCAACGCCTCCGCAGCCGACCATGACGCGCTGCAAAAGTCCCTCATCTTCACGGTCTCCCAATATTCCAGTCCCCAAAAAATTCAAGGGGGATGAACCGCTCTGCGGCCCGCACATGACGGGCCGTCATCCTGATGCATGGTATCATAATCAGCCTGGCTGAAGAGAGAAAAAAGGACTGGTGGCAAAGTTACCCGGCACAAATAAAAACTGCAATTAGACACCGCCCTGCTCCTATGCTAATATGGTGCCCAGATTCGATTCTTTACAGAACGATGCGGGACTGCCAACAGATGAAATTCCGGCTTATCTTTCTTGCCCTTGGGCTCCTTGCCCTCTCCGCCGCCATAACCGGCGGAGCCGTGTATTTCCAGACAGTTCACACACTGGTCCATGACCAGGCCAAGAACACGGCCCAGGATGGCATCGAACACCTCGACAAGGGCATTTCCTCCATCCTGAAGACCGAGCAAAAGGCGGTGGCGGTTCTGGCCGACATGTGGTCGGTCCAAAACTTTTTCAACAGGCAAAGCCCGGAAAACCTGGCCGAAGTAATGTTCGCGCTGGACGATTTCCGTGAAGCTTACAACGCCACACGCTGTTGCCTCACCAACAAAGACGGGCTTGTCATCGCGGCCAGCTCCGGCAAAAAATCCCCGGTTCGGATCGGCGATGATTATTCCAAGCGGCCATTTTTCCAGAAAGCGCGAGCAAAAGAAGCCTTCACCTCCCTGACTCAAGGGATGACAAGCAATGAACCGGCCATCAATTTGAGCCATCCTGTTTTCTCCAAGGATACGGTGATGGGCGTCGCTCTCCTTACCGTGCCCCTCTCCGGTATCGGGGAAATCTTTGCTCGTTCCACAGGAATCGTTGCCCTGACCGACGAACACAACCTCGTTTTTGCCACCAACAAGCAGGAGTGGCTTTTCAAGTTGTTGGGGGCGGCCACCACGACGGCGGCGGGGGCGCTCGCTGATGTTGCCGAGGACAGACCCCTCATGGGCGAAATACCCGGTCAACTCCCGATAACCTTTAATGCCGCCAAGGGCACAGCCCATTTCCCAGACGGCAGGGAATATATTTTTTCCCGTTCCCCCCTCTCCAGCTCACCGGGCTGGCAGATCAGCTATTTCCAGGAACACGGCCAGATAGACACCCGCCTTTACCAGGCGCTGTTCGGCAAGGCGGGAATACTTCTTGCCGGGATGATTATTTCTGTGCTCGGGGCAATGAGTTACCTGTATCGGCAGACAGAGGTGTTCCTGCGTCAGCGGGAACAGGCGGAAAAGAGGTACAAATCCGCCAATCTCTTTCTCTCCCAAATCTGGAATGTAGCAGCCGACGGCACGCGGGTTGTTGACAATAATTTCAATATCGTACAGGTCAACGAAACCTTTGTCACCATGACGGGAATGGCGAAAAAGGATATCCTGGGCAAAAAATGCCAGGATGTGTTCTGGGGTCCTATCTGCAACACCGAAAGCTGCCCCATGCGGCAGATACTGGCCGGCAGAAAACGGGTCGAATATGAATCCGTCAAGGAAAGCCCGGCCGGAAAGATCATAAACTGCTGGGTTATCGGAGTCCCTCTCCACGACACCAACGGCAAACTCGTCGGCATCCTGGAAAGCTATCGGGATATCACCGAAAAGGTGGAAGCCGAACATGCCATGGAAAAGGCCTTTGAAAAGGCGCATACGTTTGCCGGAGAACTGGCCGCCGGCAACGACCAGCTGCACCGCCAGCAGCAGGAACTTGCCCTGGCCCACGCCGCCCTCAAACAGAACCAGGCCCAGATCCTGCAACAGGAAAAGATGGCCTCCATCGGCCAGTTGGCCGCAGGCGTAGCCCACGAAATCAACAACCCCATGGGGTTTATTTCAAGCAATCTGAGTTCCCTGGCAAAATATCTGGAGCGGCTCAACGAATTCATCCGAACCCTTGAGGCGAAGCGCCCGCAGGATGCTCCGGACGAGGAACTTGCCGCCCTGCGCAAAAAACTCAAAATCGACTACATTATGGAAGATGCCGTGCATCTGGTGGAAGAATCCCTGGACGGCGCTGGCCGGGTCAAGAAAATCGTCCAGGGCCTCAAAAATTTCTCCCGGATCGACCAGGCCGAGCGATTGGCCGCCGATATCAACGAATGCCTGGACACCACCCTCAACATTATCTGGAACGAGCTGAAATACAAATGCACGGTGCAGAAGGAATACGGGGAGCTGCCACCCACCGTCTGCAATCCGCAGCAGCTCAACCAGATGTTCATGAATCTGCTGGTCAACGCGGCCCAGGCCATTAAAACCAAGGGAGAAATCGGAATCAAGACCTGGGCCGACCAGGATTTCATCTACACCAGCATCAGCGATACCGGCAGCGGGATTCCCCAGGACAAGATCAAGCGAATCTTCGAGCCGTTCTACACCAGCAAAGAGGTGGGCAAGGGCACGGGCTTGGGATTGAGCATTGTCTACGACATCGTGGTCAAAAACCACCACGGCGACATCCAGGTGGAAAGCGTTGAGGGCAAGGGCACGACCTTCACGGTCAAGATCCCGCTGATCGCCGCGCCGCCTCCGGGGCAATAACCTGCTGCAAAAAATCCTAATTGTGCACCAGAGCCGCCAAAATTTTCGGCAGCCCCGAAAGTGTAATCGTTCAGAAGCGCCGCAGATGCGCGAAAGAGGGCGGCGAGCTATAGCCAGCCTATGTGAGCTGCCCGATGACAGCTAAGCGAGCAATAGCGAAGACTGCGAAGCAGATGCGGTGCTGCTGAACGATTACAGCCCCATCAGCTCCACCTCGCCCCAAGCGCCCAGCTCCTCGCCCCGGATGATAACCACCCCGAGAATCCCCGCTACGGCGGGGGCCTTGGCCAGGGCGAGCTCCAGACTCTGCCCCGGCTGAACCGCATTGCCGACCAGGGTGGCCACCGCATCGGCCAGGGCGGTATCCTTGGCCAGGACGGTGACGGCGTCGGCCTCTCCCAGACTCAGGGAATGGCCCACCGTGCCGGAGGAAGTGCAGATGCCAAGGGGCATGCGGCTTGCCTGAATTTTCAGCCCCACCCGGTTGCTAAGCGGCGAGGTCCCGGCAAAGATGCCGACCACGCTCTCCTGGTTGCGGCAAAAATAGATATCGCCGCCGTTTTCCACCACCACCTCCCCTGCCCCGGCAGCGAGAAGATCCAGCCCGACATACTCGGCCATGGCCCCGGCCACCGCAGCCATGGGTCCGACCTCCGCCGCCTGGCCGGCAGCAAGCATGGCCTTGACAATGGGCGGGGCCGTGGGATCGCTGGGCAAGGGGGTAAGGGCCGTCATAAATTCGGGATACCGGGCAATGTAGGCTTCCAACTGACTGCGGTACTGGAACACGGCAGCACTGGCCTCGTGGCGCAGATCTTTTCCGGCAAGGATATGCAGATCGGTTTCCCTGATCCGCACCTCAAAGCTGACCAGATCGCCAGGGGCAACACGGCTCCGGTAGGTTCTCTTCCGGTAGGAACAGGGGTCCGGGCGTTTCTTTTTTCTTTTGACGGTCACGGGATGGCTGGTATGGTGATGGGTTGTTGGAATATGCTCTTGGCAGCAACTATAGCGGAGAACGAAATGGGCGGCAAGGATGTTCCGATCAAGCCCGCAAATGGATAAAGACCGGCAGGCGCGGCTCATTCTTTTTACCCGGTATCCCGAGCCGGGCCGGACAAAAACCCGGCTGATTCCGGCCCTGGGCGCCCAAGGCGCGGCCGCGCTCCAGCGGCGGATGAGCGAGGCTATTGTCAGCCAAATGACCCAGTTTGCGGCCCAATATCCGGTGCGCCTGGAAATCCGCTATGCCGACGGGAACCAGCAGGCCATGGCGGCGTGGCTTTCCAGCGACACCCCCTGTCTGAGCCAGGGCGAGGGAGACTTGGGCGCCCGGTTGCGCCGGGCCTTTGCCCAGGCCTTTGCCCAAGGCTGCCGGCAGGTGGTGGTTATCGGCGCCGATTGCCCCGGCCTCACCCCTGCCCTGTTTGCCCAAGCCTTTGCTGCCCTGGAGAACCAAGAGCTGGTGCTCGGCCCGGCCATGGACGGAGGCTATTATTTGATTGGCCTCAGCCAGCCCACGCCCGATCTTTTTTCCGATATCCCTTGGGGGAGCGGGGAGGTATTGACCGCAACCCTGAAACAGGCGCAGACCCTGAATCTTTCCACCCACTTTCTGGAACCCCTTGCCGATGTCGACCGACCGGAAGACCTGCGACATTTCGATTATCATCCCGACCCTCAATGAAGCGGGCTGTATTGGTGAAACCGTGGCCGGACTGGTCACGCAGCCTGGGGTGGAGGTGATCGTGGCCGATGGCGGCAGCGAGGATGAAACCGTACCCCTGGCCAAGACAGCCGGGGCCAGGGTGATAAACGCGCCGCCGGGGCGGGGAAGCCAACAGAACGCAGGATCACGGGCGGCAGAAGGCAAAATCCTGCTCTTTCTCCATGCCGACACCCGGCTGCCCGATAAATTTTCCGCCCAAATCCATACAGCCCTGGCCCGGCCGGGCGTCGTGGCCGGGGCCTTCCGCTTCGCCATTGACGCCACAGGCTGGCGGTTCCGGCTCCTTGAATATTGCACCCATCGGCGGGCTGCCTGGTTCGGGCTGCCCTATGGCGATCAGGCGCTGTTTCTGCCCGCCGCCCGGTTTCAGGCAATGGGCGGGTTCCGGGAGATTGCCCTGCTGGAGGATGTTGAGCTGGTGCTCCGCTTGGGAAAAATGGGGCGCATCGCCCTGCTCGCGCCCCCGGCTCTCACCTCACCCCGGCGTTGGCAACGGTTGGGGCTTGTGCGCACAACCGTTATGAATCAGCTGATTCTACTTGGTTTTTTTTGCGGGCTCAGTCCGGGGCGGCTTGCCCGCTGGTATGGCAAGGTCCGGGAGGACAATGGCAGGGGCCTTGGGAAGTAGATGGCGGTGCAGGTTCTGGTCCGAGACAAAGGAAAGCAGGAACCCGGAACTTTTGGCCAGATAGGGGGCGGCAAGGGAGTTGGTCATGAGCGGATTGTTATCCGCCAGCAGCCCGGCGACCACCATAAAGAGAACAGAGGTCAACACGCCCGCCTTGACCAGACCGAAAATCCCGCCCATCAAACGGTCAAACCAGCCCAAAAACGAAACGCTCATGACCTTTTTGAGCACAAAGCCCAAGGCCATGACCCCGAAAAAAACAGCAAGAAAAAGCAGGGCGTAGGTCACGAGAAAACAGAACTGGGGCGAGGGAATCACCGAGGAAAGGCGCGGGCTGATCTGCTCGTAATAACGCCCCGCAAAGAGGTAGCCGAGAATGAGCCCCATAAGGGAGGCGAGCTGCCGGACAAAACCTATCCAGATGCCGCGGACAAGAAAGATGAATATGATGACGATGAGGCCGAAATCGATTGCGGTCATGGTTGATCCCTGGGCTTGGTTTTACGCGAGCGAGACTGCGAAGCAGATGTGGTGCTGCTGAACAGCTACATTCGGCTTACAAAAACTTGTGGCCAAGGGCAAGGATTTTTATGAAAGGAGAGAGCAATGGCGTTTGCCCAAGCCATTTTTGAAGAATGCTGGCCGCGCTGGCAGCACCATTTTAGCCAGCAGGCCCGGCTGCTGCTTGGCGGGGCATCGCTTGCCGCCCTATCCGATTGCACGCCCGAGGTGGCCAGCCGGTATCTGAGCGCGGACGAACTGAATCGATGGCTCGGGTTGCGCCTGAAAAAGAGACGTACCGAATGGCTGGGCGGACGGCTCGCCGCCAAATGCGCGGCTGCCGGACTTCTGGACGAGACCGCAATGGACTGGCGAAAGCTGGTGATCCGAACCGAAGAGGATGGCCGCCCCTATGTCGCGGCAGAGGCGCACGGAGTGGCCCCGTTCATCTCCATCTCCCATAGCGGGCCGATGGCTGCGGCCCTGGCGGCAAATCTGCCCTGCGGGCTTGACATCCAGGAATCAGGGGACAAAATCCAGAGGGTCAGGCAACGCTTTGCCGCCCCGGAAGAGGAGGATATCCTGGGCGCCTCCCTGTCCCGTTCTTTTCCCGAAACCGAACGGCTCACCATGCTCTGGGCAGCCAAGGAAGCAGTGCGCAAAATGGTCCGGACCAGCCCCCTGCTCGGCCTGCTGGAGATTCGCTTGCTTGCCGGGCATGGCGGGCGAGGCACTCCAGAAGACCCGCTGGCGCTAAGTTTTGCTTCGGGCAGAATGCAGAGTTCCGGCCCTGCACTTATTACCGTGCTCTGTTTTTTTACGGACAAGCTGGCCTGGGCCATGGCCTGTCCGCCGATGCCAACCAAGGAGTAACCCATGGAACTCATGTCTTTTCTCAAACAGGTCCCGCTGTTTACCGGCCTGACCACCGAACAGTATGACGAACTGGCCATGATCATCACCCTCCAGGACTATAGCCGGGGACAAAGCATCTTTGCCGAAGGCGATCCGGGAACCGGATTCTATGTGGTCATGGAGGGTCTGGTCAAGATTTACAAACTTTCCATGGAGGGCAAGGAGCAGATCCTCCATATCTTCGGACCTGGGGAGCCCTTTGCCGAGGCCGCCGTTTTCATGGGCTCAACCTTCCCGGCCCATGCCCTGGCCCTGGAAAAAAGCCGGACCATCTTTATCCCGCGCCGCGCCTTCATCGAATTGATCCAGACCAATCCGGCTCTGGCCATGAACATGCTGGCAGCCCTGTCCATGCGGCTCAAGAAGTTTGCCCATCTGATCGAGGATCTCTCGCTCAAGGAGGTGCCGGGCCGGGTGGCGGCCCATCTCCTCTTTCTCAGCACCCAGCAGGGGGACAGCGACACGGTGAAGCTCAATATCGGCAAAGCCCAGCTGGCCAGCCTGCTGGGCACCATCCCGGAAACCCTCTCCCGCATCCTGACCAAGCTCGGCAAACAGGGGTTGATCAGCAGCGAAGGAGCGCAAATCACCATTTTGGACCGCGACGGCCTTGAGGATCTGGCCATGGGGGAGAAACTGTAGAGTGCTGAGGATTGTGACTGATGGATGCCGGCTCTCCACGCCACCTGTGATGACGGTTAATCGGCGAGTAAGCGTTCAGCAGTGCCACAGATGCTAGGAAGAGGCCTGCGAAGTGTGCTGTCGCACACGAGCGGGGCGATGACAACGCAGATGTGGTGCTGCTGGACGCTTACTACTGTTCCAGCCCGAACTCAAAGGCCATCCCGGTCTTGCCCAGGTGGCCGAGGATATTCTTAAGCCCTTGCAGGGTGTCCACCTGAAAGTTTATCTGCCAGGCCGAGGTGCGCGACGGCCGACTGGAAAGCAGCTCGATCTCGCTAATCTTCATCTCTTCCGGTGCCACGCCCAGCATCATCAAAATGCGGTTCCGGGACGGAGCCTCCATGATGAGGATGGTCTGCGGCTTGGGCACCATCGTTTCCTTAAGCCGCCAGCGCACCTCCACCACATCCTCCCGCTGGATATTGAGGGAGGTGATGGTGGCGCACTCCTTCTGGTGGATGGAAAGCCCCCGTTCGCTGAGCAGGCCGTACAACCCTTTTTCCGTGGGCCCCGGGTTGCAACAGCGGGAAAATTTGATGCAAACCGGGTCCAAGGTGGCAAGTTCGATACGGTTCAGGCTACCGGTGGGAGGCAGCAGAGTTTCCCGGCCCGCGTACAGCCGGTCTTTGATTTCATTGACAAGTTCCCGCAACCGGAATCTGCCCTCACCCAGACCAATAAAGAGATCCGGCAGCTCCCGGGCATCGAAAGCAGTCAGGATGCTTTCCATGCCCGGTTTTTCCAGGAGATCATAGGGCAGGCCATAGCGTTTGAGCTCCTGAAGCAGAATGCTCTCGCCGATCATGCGGGCCAACCCCTCGCGCCGCTGGCGGAAAAGCTTGGAGAGCTCCGCCCTGGCCCTGGGAGTCTGGCACCGTTGCTGGATTTCCGGCTCGAAACGCACCGGCTCTTTCTGGCAGATGATCTCCACCTGATCGCCATCTTCAAGAGGGGCATCGGGCTCCACCAGGCGCTTGCCGATTTTGGCCTTGATGCAGCGCTTGCCCACATCCGTATGCACCTTGAAAGCGAAATCCAGCACGATACTGCGAGCGGGCAGTTCAACCGGATCGCCCTTGGGTGTATAAGTGTAGATGGCTTTTTTGCCGCTGACCGCAATCATCTCCCGGTAGGAGAGATCCTCGTCCGTCCCCAGGATATCGAGCATCTCCCGCAGTTCCACCTCAAAACTGGAAGGCACCTGCTTATGGGCAAACCACTCCCGGACCAGGCCGGTGCGGGAGGAGGTGGTCATCTCGGCGGTGCGAATCTTAAACAGGTAATTGCGCCCCTTGATGTTGGCCCGGGTATGCAGGCTCTGGTAGCCGGTGGCCTTTGGGTTGGCGATAAAATCCCGGATGGTTCGAGGGATGGGCGGATAATTCTGATGGATTACCCCGAGAATCCGGTAGCAGGTCTGGATATCGTTGGCAACGATGATAAATTCCAGAGAGTTGGCGATGGTTTTGTGCAACACCTTCTGGCCCGGGTCAAAGTAGGCCCAGAGCCCCTTGGGGTTGAGGCGGATCTCGTGGGTGATCCACACCTCTTTCATCCGCTCCTCAAGGGTGCGCTTGATGGCCAACACCTCTTCGCTGCTCTGCAGCCGTTTGATGGCTGCCAGCACCTTCTGGCTCTGGCGCGGAAATTTATACATCAGGGCCAGGGTGTAGAGTTCGCGCTTGATGCTGTTCAACCCCATGACCTTGGCCAGGGGCGCATAGATATCCAGGGTTTCCTCGGCGATTTTCTGCCGTTTGTCCTTAGGCATGGAGCCCATGGTCCGCAGGTTGTGCAACCGGTCGGCCAGCTTGATCAACAGAACCTCAAGATGGGCCGCGGCCCCGGAAAAAAGCTTGCGGTGGACCAGCTTGTAAAAGGTCTGCTTGTTCCCCGCGAAGTTGGCGATCTTGGTGCAGGCATCGACAATGATCTCGATATTCTTGCCAAAGATCTCACCGATCACCTCGCTGGTCACTTCGGGCACATCCTCCACCGTGTCGTGGAGCACGGCTGCGGCCAGCAACTCCGGGTCGCGGATGTCCAGCTCTTCCACCAGGATTTTCGCCACCTGGAGGGGATGGCTGACATAGGCCTCCCCGGACTTGCGCCGCTGGTCCTGGTGGGCGGAAACGGCAAAGGAGAGCGCTTCCCAGAAGATCTTGGCCGCCCCGTCCTGCCCGCCAAGAATCTGCTCCATGCGCTCGCAATAGGCGGCTATATTGAATTTTTTGGAGGAAGCCATGGATGGTCGCTGTCTTTCTTATCCGCTCATGGGTAATATGGATGATCTGTCCCTGCAAATAAGGTACAATCGCAGTTGTCAGTTTATTTTATAAGGGTATTTCGTTCTCAGCCCTTGTGCAATGATTTTCCATTTCTTTAAAAAAATGATGGACTCGCAAAAGGTCCGCCGTACCTCTGACGATGGCCAAGCAATACGCTCGATCTACAAGGCGCGGTGTGCTTTTGCGAATGTGGCCATACATATGGTATTCTTAATGAGTAAACGTGCGCCACACCGGAACAGCCCGGGCTTTTCGGAGTCCCGCACGCTCACTTACCTGCGACGCCATCAAAAAAAATAGCCGGAGAGAGGCACGCCTGTGACACACAACAGAAGGGGGTTCCACAGCAAAAAACAGGGCAGGCCGGGGAAACGACAGCGCGAAGGCGGCAGCCGGGTGGTGCGGCAACACCAGGAAGCACAACTTGAAGGTGAGATTCTCGGCCGGCTCTACACTGCCGGCATGCCGCTTTCCGCGCCTGATCTGCTTGAGGCCTTAGGCTTAAGCAAGAGCCACCGGCAGGAAGTGCTGGGGGTACTGGAGGATCTCTGCCGGCGCAAGGTGCTTTCCTGCAAACGGGACACCTATGCCCTGCGCAAGAGCGTGGAGCTGTTTGCCGGCCCGATCAGCGTAACTCCCAAGGGCTATGGCTTTGTTTCGCCCACCGAGGCCCCGGCTGAACTGGAGATCGACCAGGATGTCTTTATCCCGCCCGGCATGCTGGGCGGCTCGGCTCACAACGACAAGGTGCTGGTCCAGTTGATGAGCCGCCGCCAGGGCCGTTACGAGGGGCGGGTGATCGCGGTTCTGAACCGGGCCACCACCCGGCTGGTCGGGGTCTACATGGCCGGAGGCAATACCGGCCTGGTGACCCCGGAGGACAGCCGCTTCCCCTACAACCTGATCATCCGCAAGGAAGACAGCCGGGGGGCCAAGAACGGCGATGCGGTCTTGGCCGAGGTCACCTCCTTTGCCGCCGGACAGCGGAACCTGGACGGCGTCATCCTCGAAGTCCTGGGCAACCCCAAGGATATCCAAGTGCAGACCGAGATGGTCATCCGCAAGTTCGATCTGCCCCATGTCTTTACCCAGGAGGTGACCGGGCAGGTGGAGGCACTTGATCCGGAGGTGAAAATGTCCGCCTCGCGAACCGACCTGCGTGGCGTGGTCCACGTGACCATCGACGGGGAAACCGCCCGCGATTTTGACGACGCCGTGGCCATTGAGCCGCTGAAAAAGGGCTATCGCCTCTATGTCTCCATCGCCGATGTCAGCCATTATGTGCGGCCGCAAACCCCGGTGGATGTGGAGGCTTACCAGCGCGGCACCAGCGTTTATTTCCCCACCCGGGTCATCCCCATGCTGCCGGAGCGGTTGTCCAACAATCTCTGCAGCCTGGTGCCGGGCGAGGACCGCTACACCTTCACCGCCATGCTTGATTTTGACGAGCACGGCAACCGGCTGGCCAAACGCTTCATGAAGAGCATCATCCGCAGCAAGCATCGCCTCACCTACACCATAGTCAAACAGATTCTGACGGACAAGGATGAATCGGTGCGCAGCCAGTACGCCGACATGGTGGAGGATCTGGAACGCATGGGCCAACTGGCCCTGAGCCTGGAAAGGCAGCGGGTCAAGCGGGGGAGCATAGGCTTCGAACTCCCGGAGCCCCTGATAGTGCTGGGCGAGGACAACACCGTGCAGACCATCAAGCGGAGCGAGCGCAACCAGGCCCACAAACTCATCGAGGAATTCATGCTGGCCGCCAACGAGGCGGTGGCCGAGGCCCTGGAGCAAGGCAAGATCGACAGCCTCTACCGCATCCACGAAGCGCCCGACCCGCTCAAGGTGGCCGAGTTCACCGAGTTTGCCCAGAGCATGGGGCTCAATGTCGACGACGGCGGCGGCTCGCCCCAGTGGTTCGGCAAGGTGCTGGCCATGGCGGTAGGCACCCCCCAGGAGTACATCATCAGCAACCTCCTGTTGCGCACCATGCAGCAGGCCCGCTACTCCCCCCATAATCTCGGTCATTTCGGCCTAGCTGCCACCCACTACACCCATTTCACCTCCCCCATCCGGAGGTATCCGGACCTCATGGTCCACCGGGCCCTGGCCGCAAGCCTGCAGAAAAAGGGATCAACAAAGCCAACCGGTGAGGCGGTGTCCACAGAAGAGTCCGGCGGTTTCCTCTCCAAACGGGAGCGGGTGGCGGTGGAGGCCGACCGGGAGATGGTGGAGCGGCTCCAGGTCCATTTCATGGCCGAAAGGATCGACGAGACATTTGAGGCCATTATTTCCGGGGTCACCGCCTTCGGCTTGTTCGTTGAACTGACCGAGGTCTTTGTCAACGGCGCCGTGCCCATCACCGAGATGCGCGATGATTATTATGAACTGGAGCAAGGCCGCCATCGGCTCATCGGCCAGAGGACCAGAACCCTCTTTCAGATCGGCGACCTGGTCCGGGTGCGCCTTACCAGCGTGGAGATCCCCCGGCGGCGCATCAATTTCGGGGTGGAGGAAAAACTGGCCCGCGCCACGGACATCTTGGCCGCACCGGCCGCAAGCAAACGCACGAAAAGTGACGGCAGGGGAAGCAAAAAAACCGCCCCGAAAACAAGAAAACGCCCTGTTTCTGGCAAATGAGCGAGGCACGGCAGGATAGGGTCCGGGAGCTGATGGCCCAGGTGGCCATTGTTTTGGTCTCCCCAAAGTTTGCCGAAAATATCGGCTCGGCGGCGAGAACTGCGGCGAACATGGGGATCGGGCAGATCATTCTCGTCTGCCGGGAAATGCCCGACTGCGGCAAGATGCTCCGGCTCGCCACGGCCAAGGCAGCCCATCTCATCGACAATCTGGAATACCACCAGGAGCTGGGCTGCGCCCTGGCCCCCTTCGGCTGGGTGTTGGGGACCTCGGCCCGCCAAGGGAGAAAGCGGACCACGGTCAACAGCCCCAGGCAACTCATGGCAGAAGTTCTGCCCCATCTCAAAAACAACCGGGTCGCCCTCCTCTTCGGCCCGGAAGACCGGGGGCTTTCCAACGAGGAACTCCGCTACTGCAACCAGATCACCACCATCCCCACCATGGATTTTTCCTCCCTCAACCTGGCCCAAGCCGTGGCCATCCTCTGCCATGAACTCCATTACAGCGTCTTGGACGCGGTGAGCCGAAGCACTTTTCCCCCATCGGTTCCCAGACAGGGAAACAAGCGGGAATTGGAGGCCCTGTTCACCCATGTGGAAGAGGCGCTCCGGACAATCGGCTTTTTCAAGAACGGGGATGATGATTACTGGATGAAAAACATCCGCCACTTTCTGGGGCGGATCGGCTTGAAATCAAAGGAAATCAAGATCATCCGGGGGGTCTGCCGACAGCTGCTCTGGCGGGACGGACAAAAAGATTCTGACAAAGGGAAAGACGAATAGCGGGAAAAGAGATGTAGGAAAGCGCCACCGGAGACTTTTCTTAAAACGTAACTGTCCAACTCAGGGCCGGAAAGGTGCGGTAACCGTTCAGCAGCGCCGCTTCGCTGCTGCCGCAGATGCGGTGCTGTGCTGAACGGTTACCTAGAACATGCGTTTTTTCCAGAGGACAAAACCAGCCACCCCGGTAAGCGACAGCGAGAGACCGAGCACGACCCAGAAGCCAAGCCGCTGGTCCGGAAAGGGTACACCCACGTTCATGCCCCAGAAGCTGGAGATCATGGTCGGGATGGCGATGAGGATGGTGATTGAGGCGAGCAGCTTCATCACCTGGTTGAGATTATTTGAGATAACCGAGGTGAAGGCATCCATCATGCCGCTCAGGATATCGGAATACATCTGCACCATCTCCAAAGCCTGACGATTTTCAATAATGGCGTCCTCGAGAATGTCCTCATCCTCTTCATACTGTGGCAGCAGGTGCTGCAGAGCGCTGTTCTTTCTAAGGCGCAGCAACCGCTCCAGAACCAGGCCGTTGGCACGCAAGGCCACGGTAAAGTAGGTGAGGCCTTTTTCCATGTCGAGAAGCTGGAACACCTCAGCGTTGTTCATCGATTTCCGCAGATGACGCTCAATCTCATCGGTCTGGCGGTTAATCTGATGAATGTAACGCAGATAGACCTTGGCAGTCTTGTAGAGAATCTGAAAGAGGAAGCGAGTGCGCTTGCCGGTGTTGTAATAGGCCGGCGCCCCAGGGCCGACGATGTTTCCCGGCAGGATCTCGGTTTCTTCCAGCGATACGGTAATGACTTGGTCCGGGGTCAGGATGATGCCCAGCGGCAGGGTGTCGTACATGTCCGGCCCGCGCAGCATCGGGAAATTGGTGAGCACCAGCATGCAGTTGTCTTCGATTTCGATACGGGACCGTTCTTCTTCGTCAAGCGCGGCGCGAAGAAAATCTTCCGGCACCCCGGTCGCCTCCGAAACCGTACGAATTTCACCCTGCGTCGGGTTGACCATACGAATCCAAGATCTTGGCACAGGCCCACTGTCTGTGACGATCTGCAGTTGATGATCAAAGCGTTTGTACACGGTAAGCATGTCAGTATGCCTCCTGTCCGGGGTGGAGTTGGTCTGGCCCGAGCCTCATTATTGTGGGCGACCCAGAGGCAACTTCGGAAACATAACAGTCAATTGGCTGAGTTGCGGAGAGAGGCTAGAGGGGAGAGGTGACACGAAAATCAGGGGTCCGTACCGCCCAGACACAATTCAAACCTGCAAAACTCTTTACTTGGTTTTAGAAACCCGTGTCAATCGAAAAACCGACTGCACAAAGGGAGGCATGGAACTTCAAAACTCAAGAACAGGAACAAACGTATTCTTGACAAGCTGTTGCACAAAAAAATGGCGCCGCAGATATTTTTTCGTCGGAGTAAAAACACCTAACGTTGTCCTGTGGTGCAGAATCTGTGAAACCACCAATAATTGAATCGATGCTTGCAATCCAGCATCGCCACGGCCACATAGGCTGGTGACAATGAAAGGGAAAGCCTGTCATAAAATATGTCACGAAAAAACATGCGAAAATCTGTCGCATGTGGAGGCCAGAGTGGAGCAACGCGATCTGCGGTCAGTCAGGGGAAAAAACAAGGGGGGCGAGGAAGTAAACGACTAAAAAAAAGAGCCGGCGTTTCGGGAAACTGATTGAAGAAACAGGGGGGAAGAACGGCCTCTTCTTCATATAAATGCACAAACGCCCCTTTCGAAGGGGCGCATTAGAAAACGGCGGTCGGAATGAGGCTCTTCCCGGACAACTTCGGAACAGACAGGAGGCGTTTTGCCTGCCCTTTTGTGCCGGGGGAGCGACAGACAATCCCTTTGTGTCTTGCCTGTACAACTACCGGCTCACTCCGTCCTGCTTTTCCGGCCACCCAGGAAACGGGGCGGAATATCCGCCCCGAAAAGCCACACAATCCTGTCAGCTCGCTCAGATACCGGCTACTGCGCCAAACCAGCTGGTGACTAGGGCCAAGGGACCACCAGCCACGACAACTCCGGCAACGAGACAACTTATAGACCACGCACCCACCAAGCCAGCCGCCATTGCGCCCACGCCGACGACTGCTCCCTGCATGATATCGGTGCCAACTCCGTCTGTTACCAGCACACTGCTTCTTGTCTTCGTCTTAACCATCTGTCCATTTTTCATATCCAGTCTCCTTTTAGTAAAAAAAAGTGGTGTTCTTACTTTTTAATATAAAGCTTTTCGGCGCCTGGTCAAGATATTTTTTACGTAAAATCAAATAGTTGGATGTAAACCACAAGGGTAAGAATTAACGGGAATGGTTCATTGCAGGATATTTGCAAGTGCCACATTCCACTAATCATGACTGCGGCAACTTACATGACAAGGCTGCGGCTAGAGGCCATGCAGGGGACAGCTGGCGCAGAGCGGCTTGGATTTCTTGCAGTATTCCTTGGCAAGACGGACCAACAGGGCATGGTATTCGTTGAAGAGCTGTACCTCGGTGGGCAGCTTACCCAGGAACAGATCTTGGATCTCCTCATACCCGGCCTCCTCGGCAATGAGATCATGCCGGAGCAGGACACGGTAGGTGTAAGCATCCACCACGAACACCGGCCTGTTCGCGGCATAGAGGGTGATGGAATCGGCGGTTTCCGGGCCGATTCCTTTGACGGCAAGGAGTTTTTCCCGGAGATTGTGGGTGTCCTGATCGAAAAAGGTCTCGAGATTCCCGCTGTTTTCACGGATGGCGGCAAAGAGGCCCTTAAGACGCCTGGCCTTCTGGTTGTAATAGCCGGAAGGCCGAATTTTTTCGGCCAGCATCTCCAGAGGCATGGCTTCCAGTGCTTCAAAGGAGAGAAGCCCCTCCTGCCGCAAGGCCTCAATGACCAAGCTCACATTGCGCCAACTGGTGTTCTGAGTCAGAACCGCGCCAAGCATGATCTCAAAGGGAGTTTCACCTGGCCACCAGTGCTGGGGCCCAAAATGGCCAAAAAGGCGGGCATGGATTTCCTGAATCCGGTTGGTCACGGTATCCTTGGCACCTTAAGGAAAATCAGTCGGAACGCATGAAGAGGAAATACACGGCAATGGCCAAGGCTCCGATGAAGACCCCGGCCACGGGCAAAACCTTGCCCAGCTGAAGCTGGCCTCCCACCACCAACCCCTCCATGTAGCGGCTGCCGCTGAAAAGCCAGAGGCCGAAGCCAAGGCCGGTTATGATCAGGGCATTCATCGCTTGCTTGTAAAGGTTGTAGCAGACAAAGGCGATGAAGGGCACCAGGAACCAGATATTGGTAAAAAGGCCCTTGGCGTCAATCTCGCGGATCTGTTGCAGCACATTGGTGCTGTTCAAGAACTCGACAATCTGCCCCAGAAATTCGGTCATGCGATGCGTCTCCCTCTGTGGTGATTACGAAATTACTTCTGCAGCCGATCCGGCGCGGTGGCCTGCTTGTAAACCTTGATGGCGCAGTATGAGCCGCACATGCTGCAGGCGTCGCCCTTGTAGGAACTCCCCTCCTCTCGGAAACGGCGGGCCTTCTCCGGGTCGATGGACAGCTCGATCTGGCCTTTCCAGTCCAGATTATTACGGCACTTGGCCATGGCGATATCCTTGTCAATGGCGCCGGGCAGCCCCTTGGCGATGTCCGCCGCATGGGCGGCAATGCGAGAGGCCATGACCCCCTCGTGCACATCCTCGGCGCTGGGAAGCTTGAGATGCTCGGCCGGAGTGACGTAGCAGAGAAAATCAGCCCCCGCCGCTCCGGCAATGGCCCCGCCGATGGCCCCGGTGATGTGGTCGTAGCCTGGGGCGATATCGGTGACCAGGGGGCCCAAGACATAAAAGGGCGCCCCGTGGCAGAGCTGTTTCTGCAGAAGAATGTTGGCCTGAATCTGGTTGAGCGGCATGTGACCTGGGCCCTCAACCATCACCTGCACCCCCGCCTCCCAAGCGCGCTGGGTCAGCTCGCCCAAATGGATCAACTCCTGGACCTGGCCCCGGTCGGTGGCGTCGGCAAGACAGCCGGGCCGGATGCCGTCGCCCAGACTCAGGGTGACCTCGTGCTCCTTAAGGATGGCCAGCAGATCATCGAAGTGTTCGTACATGGGGTTTTCCTTGCCGTTGTAGCTCATCCACTCGATGGTGAAGGAGCCGCCCCGGCTGACCACGCCCATGAGCCGCTTATGGTTGCGGACCCGCTCCATGGTGCTTCTGGTGATGCCGGAATGGATGGTCATGAAATCAACCCCGTCTTGGGCCTGCTGTTCGATCACCTTGAACATGTGATCCACCGTAACCTCGCCGATCTTTCGCTTCTGCTTCTCCACCACCTCGGCAATGGACTGGTAAATAGGTACGGTGCCCAGAGGGATGGGGCAGCCTTGCAAAATCTCCCGGCGGATCGCGTCAATTTCCCCGCCCATGGAAAGGTCCATTACCGTATCGGCCCCGGCCTTGAGGCAGACGCAGAGCTTTTGCAGCTCCTGGCTCACCTCGGGATAATCCTTGGAGGAGCCGATATTGGCGTTGACCTTGGTGGACAAACCCTTGCCCACACCCATGATCCGCTCGAACTTGTGGTTTTTGTTCTTGGGGATGCAGATCGTCCCTTGGGCCACCCCCTGCATCAGGGCCTGAGTTGTAATGTTCTCGTTGGCGGCACAATTTTCAAAAAGAGGGGTAAGCGTGCCCCTGATCGCGTCTTCTCGAATACTCATCACAGGTTCTCCGTTAACCGGCGGCGCAAGCCGTCTGGTGTTGACAGTAGGAATAAAGGAAGTTTAAGACGCAAAAACATACCAGCGCCCCCTTGAGAATGCAATGTAAATGTATGGGAATACAGGGGAAGAATATCTATAACACCCCGTGTTCATGGAGAATTTTGAGGCCGATACAGACAAGAACCAAGCCGCCGACAATCTCGGCCCGGGAGCCCAGACGTGAGGCCGTGCCCAGCAGACAGCCCAGCCGCAGACCGAGGGCGGTGAGGGCCGAGGCGACCAAACCGATGATCAGGGCCGGGAGCCAGACACTGATCTCAAGCACGGCAAAGCTCAACCCCACGGCCAGGGAATCGATGCTGGTGGCGACCGAGAGAGTGATGAGCATCCGCCCCCGGGTGGGGTCCGCGCCCTCGCCCTCTTCCTTTTCCTCCCGGATCGCTTCCCATATCATCTTGAACCCCACAAAGACAAGCAGAGCAAAGGCGAGCCAGTGGTCAAAGCTCTCGATCAACGAGCGGACCGTGAGTCCGCCAAGCCAGCCGAGGATGTTCATCCCCGCCTGGAAAAAGCCGAAATGCCAAGCCAGACGAAACACCTGCCTTCCATTGACCTGACACAGGCTGACCCCGGCGGCCAGGGCCACAGCAAAAGCGTCCACGGCCAAGGCTAGGGCGATGAGCAGGATTGTCGGAAATTCCATGGAAGAGGGCTGCACGGATATATTTATGAGGGGGAATCATTCGGTTTGCGCCGCCAATTGACCATCTTTCCCTGGGGCTGGCAAGCAAAAAGCCCAAAAGCAAAAAAAGCGGACCGCACCCTTACGTTAAACGGCAGCGGCCCGCGGCTCACCGCTCTCAATGGGCAGGCTCGAATCCCTGGCCCATTCGTTCCAGGAGGCGAAATAAACCCGCAGTCTGGTGAAGCCTGCCAGTTTCAGCGCCACATAGGTATTGGCCGCCCGCGAACCCTTGAAACAGAAGATAATTATATCGCTGTCCGGGTAGATCTGCTGGCTGGCGCACAAGGCCCGGATTTCATGGGCGGGCCGGAAGGCCGGAATCGCCGCCCGGTTCATGAAGCTGTACCATTCAATCCAGCGAGCCCCAGGAATCCTTCCCCGCCGGGGGGCAAAATCGAAGCCGTAGGGAGAGGAGGTCTGGCCAAGCCATTCGTTGGCATCCCGGTTATCCAGGAGAATGGTCCCCGGGTCGCCCAAGGCCTTGCAGACATCTTCCCGGGTGGCCATCAAGGCATGGTTGGGCCGAGGGATAAACCTACTGGGCACGGGCGGCATCTCGGCGGTTTCTTCTGGCAGCCCGTACTGCTGCCAAGCCCAGAAGCCGCCATCAAGGATGCCGCAATCCGGGTGGCCGAGATAGCAGGCCAGCCAGTACCCCCGGCAGGAAGCACCATAGCGGGTGTCAAAGCTGTCTTCGTAAAAGATGACCATCCGCTCATGGGTGACACCAACGCGGGAAAAACTCGCGGTAAAGGTATCCCGCAAGGCGGCCAGCCCTTCCGGGCTGCTCTCGCTTAAAAAAGAAAAGATCTCCGGCAGGTTCACCGCCCCGGAGATATGTCCCTGGGCAAAGGTGTCCGGATCGCGGATATCCACCAGCAGCACCGAGCCATCTTCAAGGAGCGCCTGGGTTTCATGGAGGGTGTAGAGAATTTTTTCCGTCATGAGCATATCCTTAAAAGGTGAAAAGGCCATAGACGCATACTCCGCCTTGCAGCCAGTATAAGACCTTCGCCCAGGGACCGCCCGAAAAAATTCACCGGCCGGCCTTCTCCTTGCTTCCTGCACCTTGTGCCTTTTTTTCTCCGAACTTGTCGAAACACTTTTCTTCATCTATATTGCCACAAGGAGGTGGCACAATGGCTCTTGATCCGCAGATGAAAATTTTACTCGTTGAAGACGCCGGGACCATGCGCAAGATGGAAGCCCGGATTCTCGGCCAGGTCGGCTTTACCAACATCATCGAAGCGGTGGACGGCAACGATGCCATGGCAAAGCTTGGTACCGAACCGGACATTGCCCTGGTCATCAGCGACTGGTCCATGCCCAACTGCGACGGCTACCAGCTGTTGCAATGGATGCGCGAGCAAGAGAGTTTCAAGAATCTCCCCTTTCTCATGGCCACCGGTCACGGAGACAAGGCGTATGTGGCCAAGGCCAAGGAGGCCGGGGCCAACGGCGTGGTTGCCAAGCCCTTTACCCCGGACGAACTCAAGGTCCTCATCGAGGAAATCTTTGGCCTGAAACAGACCCCTGCCCCCAAAAAGGAGGAAGGCCCCAAGATCAGCGCCGAGGGCAAGGTTCATCTCAAGATGGCCCACATTCAAATCACCGACCATCTGGCTCTGGGCGTACTCAAGCACCAGATGGCCTCGGGCGTCAAGACCCCCCGCGCCTTCAGCCTGGACACCCTCTGCATGCCGGGCTGGAACCCGGTGCAGACCGCGCTGGAAAACGGCGAGGTGGACGGCGCCTTTATCCTGGCGCCCATGGCCATGGACCTGTTCAGCTACGGAGTGCCCATCAAGCTGGTGCTCTTCGCCCACCGCAACGGCAGCATCTGCGTACGCAACAAGACCGGCAAGTATGTCAAGCCGTACCAGCAGTTCTTCAAGCACAAGACCTTCTATATCCCTCACAAGATGTCGGTCCACAACATGCTGGCCCACATGTACTTCACCCAGATGGGCTTGCGCCCAGGGGTGGCGGGCAAGGAAGCAGTCAACGTCCTCTTCGACGTGGTACCGCCGGTGGCCATGCCGGAATTCTTAAAGGAAAATTCCGAAGCCAGCGGTTTTCTGGTTGCCGAACCCATCGGCTCGCGGGCCATAACCGCAGGCATTGCCGAGCGCCAGTTCCTCTCCAGCGAGGTCTGGCAGGACCACCCCTGCTGCGTCGTGGTTTTCAGGGAAGAGATCATCCAAAAATACCCGGAAGCGGTGCAGGAATTCACCACCATGCTGGTGGAATCCGGCCTCTATATCCGGGATCATGTTGACGAAGCGGCGGAGATCGCCGTGGCCTTTCTCGACCCGCAGAAAAAGATCGGCCTCGAACCCGCCCTGCTTCGCAACGTGCTCTCCGACCCCCAGGGAATAACCACGGACAACCTCTATCCGGTGCGTGAGGATCTGGAGACCATCCAGGATTACATGACCACCAAGATGGAGATCGGCCGGCGCATCAACCTCGCGGAGTTTGTTGACACCCGCTTTGCCGATATCTCCTGCACGCATCCGCCCACCGCCGCCGGCGCAGGCCAGGAAACAGCCGCGCCCAGGGGCGCGGCCAGGAAGCTGGGCATCGACCAGGCCCTTGCCTCCCGGGAAGGCAAGTATCTAATTTTCACCCTGGGTCACGAACGGTACGGCCTCGGCATCCTTGATGTCCGGGAGATCATCGGCCTGATGACCGTCCACGAACTGCCGCAGATGCCGCCCTTTTTCAAAGGAGTCATCAATCTGCGGGACAAGATCATCCCGGTCATGGACATGCGGGGCAAATTCGGCATGGAGAGCGCGGAATACGATGCCCGCACCTGCATTATCGTGGTGGAGGTTTCCGGCCTCACCGGCTCCCGGCTCATCGGCATCATCGTCGATGCGGTGTCCGAGGTGGTGACCATCAAGGAGCAGGAGGTGGAAGATGCCCCCCAGTTCGGCGGCGCGGTTGACAGCCAGTGCCTGCTGGGCATGGCCAAACTTGCCGAGGGCGTGACCATCCTCCTGGACATTGACCGTCTCATGCATATCCAGGAGCCGGTGGCGTTCAGCCCCGTTTTCTAGTGCCCCCCCGGCTTTCACCGGGGTAACGACTTTTTTACGAGACCGCCATTTATTGACGGGAGTCCAGCAGATTCCGCACCACGCCGGTAAAATGATCCAGGGCAAAAGGTTTTTGCAGCAGGGCTGAGCCTTGCGCCTCCAGCTCCTGTGTCGCAACATCAAAGGCGTAACCGGTCATATAGAGGATGGGCAAGCCGGGTCTCCGGTCCCGAATCGCCTTGCCCACCGCCCTGCCACCCAGGCCCGGCATGATCAAATCGGTCACGAGCATATCGATCCCCTCGCCATTCTCCGCAAAAAGCTTCAGGGCTGCCTTCCCGTTGGCCGCCCCCAGAACCCGGTAACCGAGTCCTTCCAGGGTTGCGGCCAAAACCTGCAGCACTTCGGCGTCATCCTCCACCAGGAGAATGCTTTCCGTTCCCCCTTGGAGATGGGGGAGGGCGGCCGCCACCTTTTCCCCCGAAACGGCACCTTCACTTTTCGGCAGGAAGATCTTGAAATTGCTGCCCCTGCCCTCCTCGGATTCCACAAAAATATGGCCGTCATGCTGGGCGACAATGCCGTGCACCGTGGCCAGGCCAAGCCCGGTTCCCTTGCCCACTTCCTTGGTGGTGAAAAAGGGATCAAAGACCATGGCGATTTTTTTCGCATCGATGCCGCAGCCCTGGTCGCTTACCGTAAGCACAACAAAATCACCACAAATCTCCCGTAAGTCGACATCGTAGAGCGAATGCGCCGCTACGCTTGTGTTTTCCGCTTTGATCCTGAGCTCGCCGCCATTCTCCATGGCGTCCCTGGCATTGACCACCAGATTCATGAGCACCTGCTCCATCTGACTGCGATCCACCAGCACGGTCCACAACTTTTCCGGAAGCGCGACAGAGAGGGTGATATCCTCCCGAATCAGCCGGCGCAGCATCTTGCTGAATTCCTGAATCAACTGACGCAGATCAAGCGGCTGCACATCAATTTTCTGTTTCCTGGAAAAGGAAAGGATGCGGCGGATCAGATCCGCTGCCCGCCGGCTGCAGCTTTCGATGGTCTCAAACTTGGTATGGAGTTCATTATTCCCGACGGTCTGCATCTTGCCAAGCTCGGAATAGGCAAGAATAGGAGTCAGGATGTTGTTCAGATCATGGGCGATGCCACCGGCCAGGGTTCCCAGGGCCTCCAGTTTCTGGGTCTGCCGGTACCGCTCCTCCAGACGTTGCCGCTCGGCTTCATTCTCCTTCCGGGCCGTGATGTCCCGGTCGATGCCGCGATAGCCGCAAATCTGCCCCTGGGCATCGAACACCGGCGTACCGTTGGACTCCACGATGATCAACCGGCCCTCCTTGGTGAGACAGCGCCGCTCCACCGCCTGGCACCGGCTGGCCGAGTCCACGCAGGAAGAAAAAATCTGCCGGAACTGCTCCCGGCTCTCCGGCTCGGAGAGCACCTCGAAAAAAATTCTGCCCAACAGTTCCTCTGGGGCATACCCGTAAAGATCCCGGCTCACCGGTGAACAGTAGGAGAACCGTCCTTCGCGGTCAACCTCCCAGACAAAATCGCTGGTTGTCTCCACCAAGGAGCGAAAACGATGCTCCGAGGCGATCAGATCCTTGCGTTGCCGTTCCGCCAGCCGGGCGAGATGCCACTTGGCCGTGAGCGAGAGGGCAAGCTGCCTGATTTCATCCGGGTCGAAGGGTTTGCGCAGAAAGAGCAGCTTTTCCGATGAGCCCACGGCCCGGACAATCTCCTCAATGCTGTGATCGGAATAGGCAGTGACAATAACCAGCTCGATCTCCGGATCCAGAGCACGGATTCGCCTTGCCGTCTCCATTCCGTCCCAGCCGGGCGGCATCCGGACATCGACAAAAGCCAAGGCAAAGGGCTCTTTCTTGCCCACCGCCTCCTCCACCATGGCGAAACCTTCCTGACCCTGAACTGCGAAGGAAAGAGAAAAATGCGCGGCTGCAGGATCATCGTCCATCACGGGGGAGAGAAGGCGGTTTATTTTCTCGGCGGATGTTCCGGAAGATACCGCTTCCGGAGTCAACACCAGACGATATGCCTTCCAAACATCCAGATCATCGTCAATTACCAGAATACGCCGGGGTTGCTGCATCATATCCCTTGTCATAGCCTTGTTTCGCTCCTTTTTCTGCCCCACACCCTGTCCCGCCGCCTTCACTCTTCTTCTACATTCGGCCGCCCCGATACCGCGGCAGGCAGCAGCACACTGAAACACGCCCCTTTGCCCGGCCCTTCACTCTCCGCCTCAATAAAACCGTTATTGGCAATCATGTAGTTGGCACAGGCATGCAACCCGAATCCGCTGCCCCGCGCCTTGGTGGAGTAGGCGAAGCTGAAAAACCGCTTCTTTTCCTC
>JAZDIS010000428.1:0-10111 GCA_043804705.1 Pseudomonadota bacterium
CGATGGTCCCTGCCGGCGCCAGCAGTTCCCCGGCCCTGCGCAGCATGCCGGCCGGATCAAGGGCATGCTCCACCACATCCAGCAAGGTGATGCAGTCGTAGCGTTCATCAATGTCCAGGGACAAAAAATCCCCCAGCCAGACGCGATCCGCATGCGTCTCCGCCACTGCGGCCGCATCCGGGTTCAACTCCGCCACATGGACCACACAGCCGCGCTTGTTTTTGACCAGCGCGGCAAAACGCCCTTCCCCGCCCCCCACATCAAGCAGCCTTCCGGTGTCCGCCGGGACAAGCCCCAGCACCTCGGCGCGATTGCCGCCATAGTAATCGGCATAGGGATGGACAAAGGCATCGCTCACCAGAAGCGCCGTGGCCGGAGGGGTCAATATGGACTCCCACTCCTCCGGCCCGGCCTGCCGCAGCCGCTCCGCCGCCATCAATTGCAGCAGCGGGGCGCGGCCATCGTAGGGCAGCAGCTGCCGGCCTTCCTGGGCCAGGCGGACCGTGAACCGTTCAAAACCGTGGAGGGTGGCATAATGCATGGCCGTCTCGCCGCCCCAGCCGCGAGGGTCCACGGGCAGAACCACAGGCGCGCCGGAATCGGCATGGGCGGCAATCAACCTTTTCAGGCAATCCTTGCCGGGAAAGACAAAGGGCGAGTGCAGCAGCACCACCAGCCCGGTCAGACTCCCGGCAACGGCCTCCTGTGAACGCCAGAAATCCTCAAAACTCCGGCTGTTGCCCACAAGCCAATGTGCTTCCGGCAAGATGTCCGCCAGCAATCGCATCCCCAGGCGAAATTCCGCAGAGTTCGACACCCCGGTACAATTTACAAAAACATGAACCATTTTTTCACTCAAGGGGAGGTGAGAAGGCCTGGCACCCGCCGGTTATCGTCGTTTTTTTCGAGACCTCTGCCGCCTTCGCCAGGAAGGCTTCCACATCGGCGCTGAGAATCGAGGGGAGCATCCGCCCTATTTCCTCGTCCGGCCAGGCCCACCACTTCAGCGCCAAGAGCTGCTGAATCACCTCATCCGAAAACCGTTTCCGGATCAGGCGGGCAGGGTTGCCGGCGACAATTGCATACGGGGGGACATCCTTCGTGATCACGGCCCGGGCGCCGATGACAGCGCCATCACCGATGGTAACTCCGGACAGAATAACAGCTTCCCGGCCAATCCAGACGTCATTGCCGATGATGACATCTCCTTTCGTGTCCGGGTGCCCGGAGATCTGTTTTCCTTTTTCCCACAGCACCGAAAAGGGATAGGTTGACACCCAATCCAGCCGGTGTTCACCGCCAAGAAAGATCTGCACGCCATCGGCTATGGAGCAGAACGCCCCGATTCTGAGTGCCGCCCCTTCATTCCACGATAAAATCCCGGGAGAACCGTATGTTCCTCTGCCGATTTCATGCTGAGGATACTTCTCCGCCAAGCTTTTCGGTTGAGCCAAGGAACAAGGCCGGAACCGGCCCAACAGCCCGCGCAGCATCTTCCAGTTTTTCACCTGTGGCAGCCCCCTTCATCGTGTTGGCCCAGCATGGCCTCCATGCGCCGGGAAAGGGGATCGTCCACGGAAAACAGCCCACAGGGCGTTTCCACCGGAAAGCGGTGCGCCCATTTCCGTTCAAAAACAATGGCGGCCGCCTGAAACCGGCGCAGCACCGATTGGGGAATGTTGTCCCGCGGCAGGGTCGAGCGGTGCTCGCAAGGGGCCTCGACTACAGCAGCGCAACAGCCTCTTGACTCGGCCTGCAAGACAAGGTCGGTGGCATAGAGATCAAAGCCCAGCTCCGGATCAAGCCGGAACCTGCTTCCCCGGGGAACCGCAAACAGGAATTCATCCAGGCTCTGCGCTCTTTCCGGCAGTACCCCCTCTCCAGAGAGCAACTCCCCGCGATCGACCACCCTGCCGAGAGGCCTCGGCCGCTGCCCTGCCTGGGGAATCCCCAGTCCATACACGCCAACAACTTCCGCGGGCAACCTCTGCCTGGCCTCGACGAACCCGGAGATAAAACCGGCATCCCAACCCTGGGGCAGAAACACATCCTGATGGACAAAAACCAGGATCTCTCCGCCGGCCAGCAGCATACCTTGCTCAAACCCTTGAGCCGCGCTGCGGCAGCCGTGCGCCTGGATCAACTGATGCCTTGTCCCCGGCCGCAGGCAGGGGGAGGACAAAAGATTTTTCGCCATGATTCCGGCATCCGATACGCAGACGACAAAACTCAATTTCATGGCAGCCTTTTCTCCTGTCGCATCCGCCAGGTGTGGGGCAGCACCACGAGCCCCTGTTCAAGCCCTGACTGGGCTACCTTCAAGGTCGTCAGATGAATGGCTTGATCGTAGCAGTGGATTCCATTTTCGCAACCCAGAAAAACACTCAGGTGATATTCCCCCTTCAGCAGTGGAATAGCGGGGAAAATCACTTCGACTGCGCCAGAGCCATCGGCTTGTCTTTCCAAGACCACCCCTTCGTGGCAGCTGAACACACTGCTCACCCCCCTGCCGTCCTGGGTGGAAATACCAACGGACACTCCCGGCGCAGGCAAGGCCGGATCAGAGGCAAACCGGATAAGGACGGAGACCTCGCTTTTCATGCTCTGCGCATACAAGGTTGGACCCGAAACTCCATCAACCGCCGCCTCCACCGCAACTATGCGCGCGGTTCCCGTGTTGCCGCCTGCATTCTCAAGCACCGCCCCCCGCCCAGTCACCGGAGACGAAGCATTCCTGCCGGCATCCAGTTTGTCCACATAGCGGGAGGTCACTTCGGAGACAGGCCCCGCCATAACCACATTCCCTTTCTCCAGCCAGATGGCGCGGTTGCAGATCGCCTCGACCTGATACATGGAATGGGAGCAAAACAGGATGGTTTTGCCGGCGTTCTTGAGCGCCATGATGCGGTCAAAGGATTTCCGGGCAAATTCCCCATCTCCCACGGAAAGCGCTTCGTCGATCACGAGGATATCGGGATCCACGCTGATCGCCACGGAAAAGGCCAAGCGGACGTACATGCCGCTGGAGTAAGTTTTGACCGGCTGGTCAATAAAATCGCGGATCCCGGAAAACTCGACGATATCCTCGTAACAGGCGGAGATTTCCTTCTGAGTCAAGCCGGTGACCGCGGCACTCAGGAAGACGTTTTCACGCCCGGTGAACTCCGGGTTGAAACCGGCTCCCAACTCCAGCAGGGCGGCCACCCGGCCTCTTACCGTCACCTCGCCGCTGGTTGGGCTCACGGTTCCGCACACCATCTGCAGGAGGGTGGATTTTCCCGAACCGTTGCTGCCGATGACCCCCACCACCTCCCCGGGCATTACCTGAAAGTTGACATCCCGCAGGGCCCAGAACTCCCGATACAAGCGCCGGCGGCCGCGCCAGAGCATCTGCAGCAAGCGATCGCGAGGGGTGGCATAGATATGGTAACATTTCCCCAAGGCATCAAGGCGGACGGACGGCTCAAAGGACATCGGCAAACCCCTTTCTGGTTTTCTGGAACCAGGCGAACCCGAGCCAGGCAACAAGAAAAGCCAACCCTGTCAAAAAAAACAGCGGCCCCCAGGCCAGACCCTTGCCAAAGATCAGCAGGCCCCGCGTCTGCTCAACGATGAAGGTGAGCGGATTGCAGTGCAGTACGGCCTGGTAACGTTCCGGAATCGCGGAAGCCGGGTAGAAGATGGGGGTCAGAAACATGAAGATGGTGATGATTATGCCAATCACTTGGACGACATCCCGCAAAAAAACGCCCAGGGAGGCGAGAAACCAGGAAAGCCCCATGAGCAGAAGGCCAAGGGGGAGCAGGATCAGGGGAAACAGGAGTACGGTGGGGTGCGGCACCCCGAACATCAGGAGGTAAAACAGCAGCCACACCCCGAAACTGATAAAGGCATGGAACAAGGCGGCGCCAAAACTGACCCAGGGAAGGATCTCCAGCGGAAAGACCACCTTTTTCACATAGTTGACATTGCCCAGGATCAGGGTTGGCGCACGACCGGCACATTCGGCAAAGAGGTTGAAGACCAACATCCCGGAAAAAAGGATCAGGGCGAATTCCGCCTTGGATTCACTGCCGGTTCCCCAGCGGGCTTTGAAAACCACGCTGAAGACAAAGGTGTACACGGCGAGCATGAAAACCGGATTGAAGAATGACCAGAAAATACCCAGAACCGAGCCCCGATAGCGGCCTGCCACTTCCCGGACAATCAGAACCCTGATCAGGCTGCGGTTATGCCAGAGGCTCCCGGCCATAGCGCGGGGCGATGTCGAAAAATTCCGCATCAGCAAAAAACTTCTTTCCTGGCTATGATGAAAACCGAACCGGGGAACATAATCATATCCGCCGGAAAAGGACCGCGGCCAGCAGGCCAAGATTTCCCGCCAGGGTCTGGCGGTAGAGGCCGACCCGGTTGATGCCGGCAAGACGGGCCGGCAGAGACTTCTGCCGCGACTCCGACCAGCTCTTGAGAATCCGCTGATTTTCCGGGGTGAGCATGCGGTCCACCTCCTGCAAGGCCTTGAGATTCCTGGCGTTCCACTCTTTGAACCTCCCCTTGACAAGCAGGCGAATCCGCGCCAGCCGGGCCAACCAGCAGGTATTGGCCCCCATCAGATTCATGCCGTGCTGCCGGTAGCGAACCATGGGCCGGGAATCGTAGAAGATCTTCCCGCCACAGCCGGTAACAAGCAGATAGGCCCACCAATCGTGGGCGAACACATCAACTTGCCCCCCAGCCTCCTGAAGCAGGGCGCAGGCGGCAGGATTAAAGACCATGGTGTTGCCGCCGGCGATATTTTGCACCAGGGCGTTGGCAAATCCGGGCGGACGGACAAAAAGCGGCGACAGACCGATCTCCCGGCCGACCTCGTCAATGAGGCGGGTGCGTGAACAATAGAGCGCCGGCACGGTGCCGGGCACCGTCTCAAGCCAGGCAACCGCCCGGGCGAGCTTGTCCGCCTCCCAGATGTCATCCTGATCGGCAAAGGCGTAATATTTCGCCTTGATCTTTTCATTGCAAAGCAGGGAAAGAAAATTTGCCGCAACCCCCCGTTCCGGCCCGGATTGCAGAGAAAGCCTCCCTCCCCAGGCGGCACTGTACCGGTTGAGGATAGCGGGGGTGCCATCACGCGAACCATCGTCCGAGGCCCAGACCTTCCAGGACGAAAAAGTCTGGGCCTGGATGGAGTCAAGCTGCTCGGCCAGAAATCTCTCGCCATCTTTGGTGCACAACAACACCGCCACTTGTGCTTCTGTTTTTTTCTGGATCATATCAACTGCATTATTCAATACGCACACACACGAAGGTGGAAGGCTTCAGTCTCTGCCGTGATAACATCATTTATTGGTTGGGACAAGCACGCCGGTCTTCTCCGCGCAGTCATCCCACGGAACCGAAAAATAAATATTGTAGCGTGGCAACCAGGCAAAATCAATAAGAAAAACCAAAGTCTCCTTGACACCCCGCGGCCTGAAATACCCGGCCTCACTCCAGAACGCCATGCCCTTCTTCACCATCCCCTACCTGATTCCGGCTTCTTGCCGATGGCGTAAGCGAGATCGGTCTTGGTTCGCTGCCGGTACAGCAAGGCATCCAGGCGGGTGATTTCGGCACGGGTCCGGCGCAATTCGGCATCCAGCAGATCCCGCAACGAACCAACGCCGAGTTCCAAAGCCCGCTCGGCAAACTTCCAGGCTTCGGTGGCCTGACGCAGGGTATCGGCCGAGGCCGCAAGCCGGGCCTCGCTGTCCTGCCACTGGGTAAAGGCGGTACGAACCTCGGTGTCGATCCCCTTGGCCGTTTCCAGCTGCATCTGCCGCATTTTTTCCACGGTGAGGCCCTGGCGGCGCCAGGCAAAAATGTTCTTTCCCCCCTAGAACGGCTGCACGGAAACCCGGAGGCTGACGCTGTAATAGTCGCGCTGGTCGTCGGGAAACCGCGCATTTTCATAATCGCGCGTATAATCGGTCCAGCTGCCTTCCAGATCGACCCTGGGCAGGCTCCGGGCCGCCACCTGAATCTTCTCCTGTTCGGCCACCCCGACGTTGATGGCCGCTATCCCGAGGTCAGGCCGTTCCCGGCGCGCGATTTCCAGGCACTCTTCCAAGGTGGGGAAACTCAGCTCCCCATCCTGCTCAAGGGAGCCGTCCAGGACCAATTCGTCCGGGGTGGCCAGGGCCAGCCAGTGGGCCATGCGAGCCCTGGCTGCGGCGAGGCTGGAACGGGCCGCGTCCCGTTGCTGGATGGCGGAGGAAAGCTCGACCTCCACCTCCAGCAGACGCAGGCGGGTGGCGAGCTGCCTCTCGTACCAGGCGTTGGCGATCTCCTTCTGCCTGCCGAGACGCGTGATCGCCGCCTCCCAGAGATCCAACAGGGCCTGGGCCTGGAGCACGCCATAAAAATCACGGCGGATCTCCCGGATCACCTGGGCCTGGATGGAGCGGAGCTGCAATTCCTGATGCTCCAAGCCCAGATTGGACCGCTTCACCCCGGCAACCCCGGAAAACCCGGAAAACAAAGGCTGACTGATGGTCAGGGTCGAGCTGTTGCTCCGCTGATCAAGGTAATCGGTATCCCGCTCCACGACGGAATCGTTGATCAGTTTGTTTTTCCCGTAGCTCAAGCCCAGGGTGGGCAGAAAATCGCCCCAGGCGCCCCGCACATCCTCGCGGGCCTCGCCAACCCCCAGGGCATAGGCCTTCAGTTGAGGATTTTCCGCCAGGGCGCGGGTCGTACAGGCTTGCAGGTCCAAGGGCTCCGCCGCCGCCACCGGCGCGGCGGCAAGCGTGCACAACAAGAGAGCCAGGGCTGTCCGTCGTATCGCCATTGTCATCTCTCCCATCCTTTAGGTTTGTTGCAATCGCAAGCAGCCGCGACTACAACGGATATTCTTTGGCAAGTCGTTGATTGTGTGGTGCAGACCCGTGACCCTTTTCCCTTTTTGCCCGTTCATCATGTTTCCCGAAGAGCTTGGTCAAACCGCGCCTTGAGCGGCTCAATCAGATAATCGAGCACGGTGCGCGGCTCGGTGTAGATAAACACCGTGGCCGGCATGCCGGAAGTCAGGTAGAGTTTGTTTTTCTCAAGCTCTCCCCTGTCCACCGCCACATGGACCAGATAAAAGGCCATTCCGCCCGCCTGGGTGTTCTGCATCAAGCGATCGGCGGAGACATAGACCACCTTGCCCGAAATCTTGGGGGTGGTGCGCTGGTTGAAGGCCATAAGATTCACATCCGCCTCCTGGCCATCGTGGACCTTGGTGATATCCTGGACCTGGATCCGGCATTCAACGATGAGCCGTGAATCCTCGGGGACAATATCGAGCAACGGCTGACCCGGGCTGACCACGCCGCCCACCGAATGGACATTCATGGCCACCACCTCGCCGCCGATGGGCGCGGTCACGGTGAGCCGCTGACTGGCGTCCAGCAGGGGCTGCAATTGCTGCTGCCGGTCGGACTGGCGCTGCTGGGCCTCGGAGAGTTTGGCCACCGACTCCTGCCGGTACTGGGCTTCAAGAGCGCTGATCCGCAGCTGGTATTCGGCTATTTTCTGCCGCACCTCGGCGCGGGAACCCCCGAACTGGGCGAGCTGGCCACGATTTTCCGCCGCCAGCCGCTTGAGAGAGAGGATGGCGGTCTTGTCGATGAACCGTTCGGCCAGCAACGGCTCTTTGGCCGCAAGCTCCTCTTCCAGGGCGGCAATGACCTCCTGCTGGGCGGACAGGCGCTGGCCCAGGCTGGTTGCCTGCTCTTCCAGCTGCTGAATCTGTTTGCGCAAAAGGCCCACCTGATTGTCGAGGCCGGTGCGGCGGGAAGAAAAGACCCTGGCCTCGCTCTCCAGCAGCTCGGCGAATTTGGCGGAGGACACGCCGGGGGGCGGATCCGGCCAGTGCGGCGCTTTAGCCATCTCCTTTTCCGTCTCCAGGCGGGCGATCTCCAGCCCGCTTGCGGCTAGCTGCAGGCGGAACTGCTCCACCCCGGCAAGCACCCGCGAGCTTTCCAATTCGATGAGCGGCTGGCCGGCCTTGACCTTGCTGCCGTTCGCCACCAGAATCGCGCGGACAATGCCTCCTTCCAGATGCTGCACGGTCTTGCGCTCGGTATCGACCTTGACCTCGCCGCTGGCGATGACCGCCCCGGAGATCTCGGCCACCGCCATCCAGACCCCGCCCCCCCCGAAAAACAGGGCGACAATGAGCAGACCGGCCTGGACGATCTTCCGGGTATCGGTGTATGCGACCTTGAGCTCCGGCAGGGGCGCATTCTCGTCCTGCAGGCGCGCGTAATCGTCGTCGCTGAAATCATGGGGCATCACCCGCTCCCAGAGAAGGGCAAGCCTGTTTTTCATCGTCTTCAGCGCGGACGGGGGTGTGTCGGGAAACAATTTCATGGTAGTAATCCTCGGGGCGGGGAAGAATTTCAGCCGTTCTGGCTCGACGGAAGAACCGCCTCGCCGCTTGATTGAGACTGGGGCTGCCGGGGGGGGGCTGCGGCCTGGGCCTGCTGCTGGGTGGCTTGCTGGGCTTCCATCAGTTTCTTGAACACGGCGTCCCGGGGACCAAACATCTGCAAGCGGCCGTCCCTGATGAGCAGGACCTTGTCCACATTGGCCAACAAACTGGGCTTGTGGGTAACCACCACCAATGTGCACCCCCGCTCCTTGAGCTTGGCCCAGGAGGCGATGAGCGCCCGTTCCCCCTCGTCATCCAGGCTGGCGTTGGGCTCGTCCAGAATGATCAGGCTGGGCTCCCCGTACAGGGCGCGGGCCAGACCGATGCGCTGCCGCTGGCCGCCGGAAAGCAGCACTCCCCCTTCGCCGATGCGGGTGTCGTACCCCTGGGGAAAATGGAGAATCAGGTCGTGAAGGTCGGCCATCCGGGCGGCGGCAATGACCTTCTCGGAATCCACCTCGCCCAGGCGGGCGATGTTCTCGGCCACGCTGCCGGGGAACAGCTCCACATCCTGATCGAGATAGCCGATATGGGGGCCGAGCTTCTCGTGATCCCAGCTGAAAACATCGGCGCTGTCCAAACGGACCTTGCCCGAGGAGGCCGGCCAGATTCCGAGGAGCAGGCGGCAGAGGGTGGACTTGCCGGCGCCGGACGGGCCGATCAACCCCAGGGACTCGCCGGGATACAGCTTGAAATCGATGTTCTGCAACAGGAAACGCCCCCCCACGGCAAGGCTGACGTTTTCCGCGGCCAAGAGCCCTTTGGGCGCGGGCAGGTCCATGGCCTCGCCCTTGTTTTTGTTCTGCTCCGTCTTTTGCGTGAACAGGACGTCCAGCCGTTTCCAGGCTCCGTGGGCCTCCAGCATGTTCTTCCAGGAGGCAAGCCCCATCTGCACCGGACTCAGAGCCCTGCCCATGATGATGGAGGAGGCGATCATGCAGCCGGGGGTGGCGGCATTTTTCAACACCAGCCAGGCGCCCACTCCGTAGATCAGCACCTGCATGGACTGCTTGAGCCAGGAGGACAAGACCTGCAGCAGGCCCGCCTTCCGGCTGGCCTGGGTCTGCAGCTTGGTCACCGTGTCGTTGAACCCCTGCCAGCGGTTGCTCACCCCGCCGACCATGCCCATGCTCTGCACGGTGCGGGCGTTGCGGCGGGCCGCCTCCACGAAGCGGTTGGAAAAATTGGCCACCGTGTTGGCCGCCTCCATGGGCTTGTGGGTGACCCGCTCGTTGAGCAGGGCAAAGATGATGATCAGCACGGCGCCGCCGGTGGCCACCACGCCGAGGAGGGGATGGAGGAGATAGATGGCCCCAAGGAAGAGGGGGGTCCAGGGGATATCGAAGAGGACGAAGATGGCGGAGCCGGAAAAGAAGTTGCGCAGGGAATTGACATCCCGCAGGCTGGCCTGGTTCGGGGCGGAGCCGGTCAGGGCAGCCTGGGCGAGGATACTGGTCAGGACATCGCGGCTCAGGGTCTGGTCAATGGCCACGGCGCAGCGCACCAGAAGCCGGGAGCGGACAAATTCCAGGGAGGCCAATACCCCCAGGGAGAACAGGGCGGCAATGGTGAGGGCCAGGAGGGTGGGCACGCTGTAGCTGGAGAGCACCCGGTCGTAGATCTGCATCATATATACGGAAAAGGTCAGCTGCAGGGCGT
>JAZDIS010000429.1:0-3206 GCA_043804705.1 Pseudomonadota bacterium
GTTCTCCTCCACCTCTGCTGCGGCCCCTGCACCATCTTTCCTCTCACCGCCCTGCGGGAACAGGGGTTTGCCGTGCAGGGCTATTTCCATAACCCCAACATCCATCCCTTCCGGGAATTCAGGCAGCGCCTCACCACGGTAGAAGATTTGGCGCAGCGGATGGCCTTGCCCGTGGAGTACGACCGGGAATACGGCCTCGTGGAATACCTGCGCCGGGTCGTATTTCACGAGGAGGAGCGCTGCCCGCTCTGCTACCGGATGCGCCTTGAAGCGACGGCGAAAAAGGCCAGAGAGATCGGAGCGGACGCCTTCAGCACCACTCTGCTGTACAGTCGTTACCAGCGCCACGAGGCCATCCGGACGCTGGGCGAAGAGCTGGCGACACAATTCGGGGTACCATTTTACTACGAGGATTTCCGGGTCGGCTGGCAGGAGGGGATCGACGCCAGCCTTGAGATGGGACTCTACCGGCAGCCTTACTGCGGCTGCATCTACAGCGAGCAAGAACGCTACGACAAGAAGTTTCGCAAGGACAAGACCTCAGCAGTGCTGACGGCGAAAGGATAAACAACAATGGGCCTTACCCCGCACAGAGGGAAAGGCCCATCAAAAAAACAGCATCCGCGCCGGACACCCTACTCTTTGGCTGTCCCACCGCTGCCGCCGGGCATGATGCCGAAGGCGGAGGTAAAGGACTGCCAGTCCGGCAGGGAGATCGTGGGCACGAACCGGCGCCAGCTTTTTTCGATGCCCTTACCGGACTTCAACTGGGCCAACAGCTCCGTGGCCTGGGGCTTGACGCTGGCCTCGGGATAGGTGGCAAGCAGATACTCAAGCCGCCCCTGGGCCTGTTTGTCTTCATCGGTCCGCACATAGAAGGTGGCGATGGAAAACTCGTGCTGGGCCAGAAAATCCCGGGCAGCCTGCGCCCTGGCCGAGGCCTCGACAAAATAGGGCGATTTGGGAAAAGCGCGGTTCAAGCGCTCAAAAGCCTGCACCGCGTTTTGGGCGTTGCCCGGATCTCGATCGTGGGTGCCGATCTGCGAATAATAACACATCCCGACCTGAAACAGGACATAGGGAACAGCCTCGTTGGTCGGGTGGTTGGCCTCGAACTCTTCATACAGGGTCTTGGCCTCGCTGAATTTATCCAGGTAGTAATTGGCATCAGCAGCCTTCAACTCGGCCAAGAGCGCCACTTCGCTGAAAGGAAACCGGTCTTTTATCTCCACGAAACGCTTCAAGGCCGCGCTGTATTTCCCGCGATTGAAGTCGGTCATCCCCTCCATGGCCAGGGCTTCCGGGGTTTCCGGACTAGAGCTTGCGCCGAAGCCCACCCAACCGAGCATGGTGTCAAGGGTCGCACAGCCGCTGAGTCCGGCAGCGACGGTCATCATGGTAACAGCCAGGACACAGGCCCGAAAAAGTCGACAATTCTGGTGCGAAAAAATCATGTCCCGATCATCCATTTCAGCCAAAAGAGAAAAGGCCCGGCGCACAAGAACCGGGCCCGGAAGCCATCACCAGTAAACTCGAGCCTACAGAGCCTTTTCGATCATGGCCTTGAGCTGCTGTTTGCCCACCGCGCCGGTCACCTGATCGGCAACCTCACCGCCCTTGAACAGGATCAGGGTGGGAATGGCCCGAATCCCGTATTTGCCGGGGGTGACGGGATTGTCATCGACATTCATCTTTCCGACCTTGATCTTGCCTTCAAACTCGACGGCCAGCTCGTCGATAACCGGACCAATCGCCTTGCAGGGACCACACCAAGGAGCCCAAAAATCCAACAGAAAAGGAACCTCGGACTGCAGTGCCTTTGCGCCGAAATCGCCATCGGAAATCTGGACAACTTTATCGCTTGCCATAATTTTCTCCTTGTATTTCATAGGGATAATTGTATTCAGAGTATAATTTGTTTATCTTACAAAGGGAACCGGGTGCTGACAAGGAAAATCTAAAGATAAAAAGAGCCGCACCTCTCTTCTTGACAACCTCCGGCCAGTCACTATAAGGTAATCGGCATGAGTACACGAATCTGCCCATTCTGCAAGGAACAGATCCATGACCAGGCCCTGGTTTGCCGGTATTGCAGGCGCGACCTGCCCCCGGTGAAGCAGCCTCGGCGGAAAAACTCCCACGCCTGGCTGGCGGCGCTCACCGTTGCGGGAATCATCGTAAGCGGCGCGGCCTTTCTCGCCGCCGAGTTCCTGCGGGAGCGAAAAAACTGGCTCACGGAACCTGCCCGGCGACGAGAACCACAAAACCCGCCTGAGTGATCAGCCCTGCCTGGGAATGTTCCATCTCCCGCAACGCTTCCGGCGGCTGGATCAGGCTGGAGCGTCTTTCCGCCACGGCAAAACCGCACCCGGCCAGACATTGTTCCACCTCTCCAACATCATAAAACCGGGCCTGCCGGTAGAATGGATGCCCACCCTCCTTTTTTCCCCGGAGCATTCTACCCCAGGGACTGTCGGCAACAATGAACCCCAGCACCAGATTCCCTCCGGGCTTGAGCACCCTTCGACACTCCTGCAGCACCGGGCGGGGATCGGCAAGAAAACAATAGGTGAAGAGCAACAGCACCGTCCGCATGCTCTGTCCGGCACAGGGCAAAGCCTCCCCCACCGCCTGACTCACCCGTACCCCCCGTTTTCCGGCAAACGCCAGCGGGGCCAGGGCCGGATCAACCCCGAACTCCACCCCCAATGCCTCGGCAAAACGACCGGGGCCTACACCGACCTCAAGCTTCGGACCCAAAAGCGGGGTGACCAGCTCTTGCAGGGCGACGCGTTCAATGGCAAAGAGCAAGCTGTTCTCAAACCAGGCATCATATTCCGCGGCCCGCTCGTCAAAAACCCCGGCTGCCCGGCGCCAGAACGTCTCCTTCTCCTTCCCCATCTCTTCGCCCTCAGTCATCAATTCACGGCTGTCAGCCAGGTTGTTTCCTTTTCCTTAAATAATGGTTATGGTTACTTGCATTCTCCTGATGAGCAATAAAAAAAAATCATCCAACCCTCACCCCGGATATCCTTTCCCATGCTGGCTGAAAAACAATCCCCCTTCCGCCAATCGCTCTTTGCCCCCGAGCAATTCACCCTCACCCTTGAGCTGGTGCCAAGCCGGGGCGGGCATAGCCGGGCACACGAGCGCACCCTGGAACTGGCCGAAAAGCTGGCCTGCGATCCGCGGATCCAGGCGGTGAG
>JAZDIS010000430.1:0-3161 GCA_043804705.1 Pseudomonadota bacterium
AATAATTAATCGATGCCGATATCGCTCCGGACTTGACCTTGTGCGGCGAATGATTGGCCCCAAAATTGCCTTAAGCATCCCCTGCTTTAGTTCCGCGCGAAATTCATCGGTGAGATCGGCCCCATCTCCCTGGACAAGCCCTTTTTCCACAGCCTTTTGCAAGATCTTCTTCCGGTTGAGCCCCCGGCCGTCGTCCTCGATCCTGATCCAGACCTCCCCTTCCTCATGGCTGGCAGCGAGGCGAACAATGCCTGTTTCCTTCTTGCCTGCAGCGAGCCGCTCCTCAGGACTTTCCAAGGCATGATCCATGGAATTGCGGATGAGATGCACCAGCGGGTCCGTGATTTTTTCAATCACGGTTTTATCGAGCTCGGTTTCCGTGCCAACCAGGACAAGATCGGCCTTTTTCCCGGATTTCCTGGCAAGATCATGCACCAGGCGCGTCATCCGGTTAAACAGCCCGGCCACAGGAATCATCCGAATGGTCATGGCCACTTCCTGCAATTCCTTGACCAGCTTGCTCATCTGCTGCGAGGCCTTGCCGAAATTCTCCAACACCAGCCCGGCCAAATCAGGACTGTGGATCAGCATGTTTTCGGCGATCACCATCTCGCCGATCAGGTCGATGAGCGTATCGATCTTTTCCAGATCCACCCGGATATCCTGCCGTTTCAGAGAAGCGGCCTGCTTGGCCTGCTCACCGCCTGGGGCGCTTTTAAACTGTTCCTGCTCGGCAAGTGCCTTGTCCACCTGCTCGGGCAAAGCAGCGCCCATGTCGACCAGCACCTCACCCAAGGGCTTTTTCTGGATATCAAGGGCATCAAAAAGGGTTTCCGGGGTAATCACCCCGCTTTCCACCAGTATTTCCCCCACCCTAGGCGCCGTTACGGAAGAGTCACCTGCCAACCCGGCAGGGATAAAATCGTTCAGCAGCTCCAAGTAGAGATCCAGGCCGGCGACCCTGCCTTCGCCTTTTTGGGAGATATCCGCCAACGCGTTTTTTAAAACATCGCAGAGGTTAAGGAAGGCATCGGCCGGCTTGGCGTTTGCTGAAGCAGTCACGGATTTCATCGCATCAAGGACGGTTTCCATGCGGTGGCTCAACCGCTCGAGATCACGGAATCCGAGAAAGCCGCAGTTTCCCTTGAAGCTATGGATCTTGCGGAACAGTTCCGCAACAACCTCCTTGTTGTCCGATTCCTTGCTCCAGATCAGGAGTCCCTCTTCAATCTCCTGCAACTGCTCGGTCGCCTCCTGTAAAAAAGCGCCCACCAATTCCGGGGTGATGGCAAGATCCGGCGGCGTGATGACTGGCTCTGGTTCCACCGCCTGCACCGTTGCCAACGCCGGTTTGGCGGCACCCACACCCGCGCTGCCGCCCCCAAGCTCGGCTTGCAGTTGCCCGGCAAGAACACGGGCCTTTTCCTCCATGCCGAGGTCGTTCAAATGAACAGACACATAGTCCAAGGTCTCGCGCATGAAATCACAGGTTCTGCAAAAGAGATCAACATGCTCATTGGTCATGGGCTGCTGCCCCTTGCGGATCTGATCCAGCAGATTCTCCGCCGCATGGGCTGTGCTGGCCATGAAGGAAAAATTCAAAAACCCGGCGCTCCCCTTGATGGAATGGAACAGCCGGAACACCTCGTGCATGACCGGCATGCTTTCCTCGGTCGGCAGAAAAGACCCCTCTTTGGTGAATTCCTCAAAGCCGACGATTGTTGGTTCGAGATGATCCAGCAGATCAATGCATTCCTGAATGAACTCCTGAATTATCTCTCTCTGTTCACTGGAAAGTTGTTCAGTCATATGTCTGTCCTGTATGTGTAAATTGCCCGTAACTATTCAACATATTCAACCGGCAAACAGTTTGCTTCCTGGTTTTCACCTCTCTACTTGCTCAACATGGCCAGCGAGGCCTCGGCGATCTTCTCCAAGGGGACCAACCGTTCAGCCCCGCCATTCTCAAAAGCCTCCTTTGGCATGCCGAACACCACGCAGCTCCGCTCATCCTGGGCCAGATTCCTGGCGCCCGCCGCACGCATGGCCAGCATGCCCTCAGCCCCGTCCCGCCCCATGCCGGTCAGCATCACCCCCACGGCGTTGCGCCCGGCATGCTGGGCCACGGAATGCATGAGCACATCCACGGAGGGACAATGCCCGGACACCTTCTCCCCGGCCTTGCATTCCACCTCATAGATTCCGCCGGAACGCACCACCCGCATATGCTTTTCCCCAGGCGCGATAAGAATCCGGCCTGGCATAACCCTGTCCCCGGTTTCCGCCTCCTTCACCTGCATGGCGCACAGCTCATTCAACCGGTCGGCAAACATCCTGGTAAAACCACTGGGCATGTGCTGGACGATAACAATCCCGGGGGTATTGACCGGATAACGGGTAACCACCTCCCGAATCGCTTCGGTGCCGCCGGTGGAAGCGCCAATGGCAATGATCTTGTCCGTGGACTCGGCCAGAGACCTGGGGGCGGACAACACCTTGCCGGCAAACAGGGCCTCCCGCCGCTCTTTCCAGTGGGAGACATTGGCGGTGGAAGCGATCTTCACCTTGGTCCGCAACTCCATGAGCATGGCGGTCAACCCCCGGGCCACATCGGTGCTCGGTTTGGTGACAAAATCCACTGCCCCGGCATCCAGGGCATCCAAGGTGATCTGCTTGCCCCGCTGGGTAAGGGCGCTGACCATGACCACCGGCAAAGGGTATTGGGGCATGAGCCGGCGCAAAAATTCAACTCCGTCCATTCTCGGCATCTCCACATCCAGGGTCATCACATCGGGCTTGAGTTCCACAATCATGTCGCGGGCCACATAGGGGTCGGGGGCGGTGCCCACCACCTCAATCCCAGGGTCCTGGGCAAGCCCTTGGGAAAGGATGGTCCGCACCAGCGAAGAATCATCCACGACCAGAACCCGTATTTTCCGTCCTGCCTGATACACGAGCTCTCCCTATATCCGTCTATACACTGCAGGCATCACATACTGGAATGCCTCCTGTTTGCGCCCCAGGGTTTCGGAATGACCGATGAAAAGATAGCCCCCCGGTTCCAGAAACTGGTGGTACCTCTGCACCAGGGCATCCCTGGTCTCTGCGTCAAAATAGATCATCACATTCCGGCAGAAGATCACCTGAAAAGCGCTTTTAAA
>JAZDIS010000431.1:0-5208 GCA_043804705.1 Pseudomonadota bacterium
GTTCCTCGATATAGTCCGGATCGTGGAGAAACCAAGTGGGGTCGAAGACCTGAAGATTGTAGGTGTAGATCCGCGCCTTGTAGCCCCGGCGCAGGGCGTGGCAGGCAAGGAACACATCCAAGGTGCCGCCGGTTTCCAGGCTTTTCACCTCGTCGATCACCTTGGTCAAGGTGATGTCGTCGCCGTAGTATTGATACACGGCATGGAGACAGGTCGGACCGCAGGTGATGAGATCCGGTTGCGGCAGGATGGCGACGTCAAGGAAGGCTTCCATGGTGGTTCCTCCGCTCAGGGATCAAAAATGATCAGGCCGTAACCTTTGCAACCAGCGCTGTCATGCCTGCCCGAATCCGGGCGTACTCCTCGGGGGAAAGTCCGGCGCCCAGAGCCACCGTTTCCGCCATTTTCGCGGTGAGAAAGTCGCCTGGCCCATGGGCATCGGCGTTCACCGCCAGACCAGCACCTGCGGCGAGGGCCATCTTGGCCACATGCCCGTTGGTGAGCGAGTGCCCCCGGCGGCCGGACAGCTCAATAAGGATGCCCTTGTCCGCGGCAATTTTTGCCTCCTCCAGGGTGATAAATCCGGGATGGGCCAGGACATCCACGCCAGCCTCAAGGGCGGCCCGGTTGGTCCCAGGCCGCACCGGCTCCACCGGGGTTTCCCCGTGGCCGACCACGATCTTGGCCCCAAGCTGCCTGGCCCTGCGGGTGAGTTCGGCAAACTGCTCCGGCGGGACATGGGTCAGTTCGATGCCGGGCAGAAGCTGGGTCTTGGAGTATTTATTCAGATCAGCCGCCGCCTGTACCATCCGGGGGATGATAAAATCCAGATTGGAGGAGTCGGCGTGATCGGTGATGGCGATGGCGGAATAACCGAGGATTTCCACCCGGCGCAGATGCTCGGCCGGGACGAGTTCACCGTCGCTGAACAGGGAGTGGGTATGTAGATCGATCATGGGAGGCTCCATTTTTTTATAACGACCCGCATCCAGCCGACCGCGCCACAAAATGACCCTTAAAAATCGGCAGCTTAACGTAGTTTGCTGAATGCGGATCGTTGGAATTAAAACGGCACAGAATTAGGATGATCTGAAAAATCTGCCCGGTATGCACAATTATGGCACTCGTAATAGTTCCATTCTTCCATGTTGTTTGACTCATGCAGCAATTTAACATGAATAATTTTTCCGTTTACTTCATAACACGCAGGACAAAATGGGGCCAAGTCATCAGATAGCCATAGTAAGTTCTTGTGGTAAATAAATTTCAGAGGAACTTCTTTACCGTTATCAGTTTTTGCTACAGGAGAACATAACACTTGATTACTTTCGTTAATTTTATTCAATATTTTTTGAGTATTAATGTAGATATATACACAACACAGGAGAGCCGACGCGATAGTTGCCCATAGCGGCGTTAATATATTTGCTGTTTCAATGCCGTAGTTTAGTGCCGTTCTAGATAGATAAAGAACACCCCCTGTACCACCGAGAATTGCCAGAAGGATTACGCCAAATATGGTTTTCCGAGCATCGGCGGAGAGCGTTTTTAGTATATGCAGCAACATTTGTTTCATGGATATGTTTTTTTATTTTCCTTTAAACTAAATTTATCTTCATCATAGCACAACCCTCCCCGATGACGTGACTTTTGCGGTCTATATCATTTTCCCCCGCAAGGAATTCTGGCAGGCACTCTCGATCTCCACCATGAGCAAATCCCCAGGCACCAGCTTGGCCTCGCAGGAAAAATTCACAATCTGATTACCACCGGTCCGGCCGCTCCATTGATTGGCCGGAGCCTTGCTTGCTCCTTCCACCATGACCTCCACACTCTTGCCGATCTCCGCCTGTTTAAGCGCCAGGGCGATCTCCTCCTGCCGCGCCTGCAAGCGGGCCAGCCGCTCGCTCTTGACCTCCTCCGCCACCTTGTCGGGAAAATCGGCGGCCTTGGCATTGGGCCGGTCGGAATATTTGAAGGAATAGGCGCCGTGGTATCGCACCGTCTCCACCACCTGCATGGTAGCGGCAAAGTCAGCCTCCGTTTCCCCTGGAAAACCGACGATAATATCAGTGGTCAGGGCGATGTCCGGCCGGTACTCCCGCAGCCGGGCCACCTTGTCGAGGTAGGATTCGATGCTGTACTTGCGGTTCATCCGGTGCAGGATAGCGTTTGAGCCGGACTGGACCGGGAGATGGAAATGCGGGCAGAGCACGGAAATCTCGGCAAAACAACGCATCAGCTCCTCGGAAAGATCCTTGGGATGGGAGGTGGTGAAGCGGAGGCGTTTCAACCCGTCAATACCGGCCACCGCCCGCAATAGTTCGGAAAAACTTTTGTGCTGTGCTACGTCACCTTTTTTGCCGTAGGAATTGACATTCTGGCCGATGAGGGTGATCTCCTTGACCCCTTGCCCGGCAAGATGGGTCGCCTCGGCTAGGATATCGGCAAAGCCCCGGCTTATCTCGCGGCCCCTGGTATAGGGCACCACGCAGTAAGTACAGAAATTGTCGCACCCCTGCATGATGGTGATAAACCGTTTGTGTGCAGGGCCTTCTGTGAGGCTGGGCAGAAAGGGGGGGATAATAAAATCAGCGGAAAGATCCGTGGCCACCTGGGGCTTTTTCTCTCGACGGGCTGCGGCAACCAGGGAGGGCAGGGTGTAGATGGCCTGCGGACCCATGACGATATCGATATAGGGCATCCGCTCCAGCAGGGCCGCGCCGTCCTGCTGGGCCACGCACCCGGTCACGGCTAGGATGAAGTCGTGGCCCTTTTCCTTGAGTTTCTTGTAGCGGCCAAAGCAGCTATACGCCTTGTGCGCGGCCTTGCCCCGGATACTGCAGGTGTTGACCACCACCACATCGGCCTGCTCCGGCTGATCGGTCTGGACATAAGAATGCTCGCCAAGAAGCTGGGCCATGATCTCGGAATCACGCTCATTCATCTGGCAGCCAAAGGTTTCGATGTAGAGAAGCTGTGTCATGCTTAATGTTTTACCTTAGGTAATGTTGGTCTCGTAAGGAAACAAAAGCCGCCGCTCCGTTCCGTCATTCCCGCGAAGGCGGGAATCCAATGTTACAACTCTTCCAGCTTGAGCCGCTGGGCCATGCTCTGCAAAACCCCTCTCACATCCTGTTCCAGTTCAGGGGGGTACTTCAACTCCATAACCCCTTCGAGCCGATCCACGGTGGACATGATCGTCAGATTATCATAGCCTTCCAGAATAAATTTCAAAAAATAGATCTGTTCCGGGTCAATGCGGATACGGATCCTGGCCAGGCAACTTGGCATGGGGTCCATCACACGCTCAAAGCGGAATCAACCCCGCCCAAGATATCCTTATATTGGGCAAGACGGGGCAGGACCACCTCGTCGAGGAATTCATCGGTCTGCTGCGGAGCCCGGCCTACAAACTCGCTGCCGTCTCCGACCAGCTCTTGCAGCTCCCGCACATTGAAGGGCACCGCCGGATCATCGGCAAGCCGGGCGAGCAGATCATTTGCCAAGCCTTCTTCCTTAACCACCTTGCCGGCGGCCACGGAATGCACCTTGACCACCTCGTGCATCTCCTGACGGCTCTTTCCCTTCTCCACGCAGGCCATGAGAATCTTCTCCGTGGCCATGAAGGGGAGCTCCTGGGCAAGATGACGGGCGATTTGTTTCGGATAGACAACCATTCCCTGGGAAACATTAAGAAACAACTTTAATATTGCATCGGTGAGCAAGAAGGCCTGGGGGATATCCATGCGCCGGATGGCCGAATCATCCAGAGTCCGTTCAAACCATTGATTGGCGTAGGTTGCGCCGAAATTACCTACCAGACCCATGAGCTTTCTGGACAGACCGGTCATCCGCTCGGAACGCATGGGGTTGCGCTTGTAGGCCATGGCCGAGCTGCCGACCTGATTCTTTTCAAAAGGCTCTTCCTGGACCTTGAGATTACTGAGCAAGCGCAGGTCCACGGCAAACTTGTGGGCTGTGGCGCCGATGCCGGCCAGGGTCTCCACGGTCTTCATGTCGAGCTTGCGGGTATAGGTCTGACCGGTAACCGCAAAAATCTCGGAAAATCCAAGCTTTTTGGCGACAAGTTCATCCATTTTGCGAACCTTGTCGTGATCCCCCTTGAAGAGTTCGATAAAGGTGGCCTGGGTGCCGACCGTGCCCTTGGCCCCCCGCGCCTTGACCTGCGCTTCCAGGTGTTCAAGGTAATCAAGATCCATGAGAAGATCCTGAAGATACAAAGTGTTACGTTTTCCCACCGTGGTGGGCTGGGCAGGCTGATAATGGGTGTAGCCCAGGGTTGCCAGACCTTTGTGCCGGCGACAGAAGGCGGCGAGAGTGGCACTGACATTCACCAAGCTCTTCTTAATGCGGTGCAGCCCCTTTTTCTGGAGAAGCAGATCGGTGTTGCAGCCGACAAACTGCGAAGTGGCGCCGAGATGGATAATCGGTTCGGCAGTAGGGCACTTGAGGCCGTAGGCATAGACATGGGCCATGACATCATGGCGGATTTCCTTTTCTTTTGCCGCAGCCACTTCGAAATCAATATCCGTGGCATGGGCCCGCAACTCATCGAGCATGGCGCTGGTTACAAGATCGGTAAGCCCCATCTCATGCTGGGCCTCGGCAAGGGCGATCCAGCAGCGGCGCCAGGTTTCAAACTTGGTGCGTTCGGAAAAAAGCTCCTGCATCTCGCGGCTGGTGTAGCGGCTGACCAGGGGCTCCTGATAGATATCACGATTCATAACCATCTCCATCTCTCAATAATGTGATTCGGTTCGATACGGATCCACCCGAAAATATCGGCTTCGTTAACAGGGAATTCTTTACCAACAAATACAAAAAAATGCTCGCGAAAGGGTTCCCTCGACAGCCTCAAGTTTTACCTGAATATTCAACGTCGCATAATGTATATTATGTATACTAAAATAAAATCAAATAAAATCAGACTGATAGCTGCTTGAAATCCACCGCTTCCACCTGCCAGCTGGTTTTATTGCGGAAAGTATTGCGGCGGAACCTGAAGGCCATTTTGAGAGGCTGGCCGCCTCCCATGAGACTCCGGAAATCAGCAAGACCAAAACCAATCCCGTCCAGAATCGCACCGTTGAAACGCGCGGTGAATTTTAAATGATTGACGCCAACCTCACGGGGGTTTTCCGCCACACCCTGAGCGCTGAAAACCGGCTCCGGATTCCCCATGCC
>JAZDIS010000432.1:0-6899 GCA_043804705.1 Pseudomonadota bacterium
CCTGACAGACTGCACCGCCGACCCCGCTCTGCCCGGATGCACGGCGGTATTGCCGGCCATCGCGACCTGCACCACAGACCCAACTTTACCGGGCTGCTCCGCTGTGCTGCCACCACTGGCAACCTGTGTCACCGACCCGGCCCTGCCGGGCTGCACTGCGGTATTGCCTCTGCCTGCCTCGGTCGAAACGCCGATGGAGATCGTGACAACCATCCAGTCCGTGGTTGTTGTTGATCTGGTGATGCCGCCCCAGCCTACGCCGATAGACACCCGTACCCCGGCCCCGGCTTCGGCACAGCCGGAAGCTTCGGCTGAGTCAAACGGTACTTCCGGCAATGGCAATGAGGAAGAAAACAGGGAACGCCGGGCAGAAGAAGTGCACCTTACTACTACCTCTCAAGAACTCCCCCTGGCCCGGCAGCCGATCTTCAACCTCAGCGGCGGCGGCGTTGCCGGACAAAACATGGTGTGCAGATGATGAAAAACAAGAAAAACCCCATCGCCTTGCAGAGATTTTTTCGATTCGCTCTCACCGCCATTTGCCTGTTATCGCTCACTTTCCCAGGGATAGCTCGAGCTGCGGAACCAGCCGGCAAGGTTGACGCCTTGGCCGGCCAGGTGACCGTGGCCGGAGCGGACGGCGCCATCCGCTCCCTGACCAAGGATGCACCGGTCTTTAACGGCGACATCATCAGCACCGGCCCCAACTCCCGGGTGCGCATCGTCTTCAGCGACGAGGGTGTTATCTTCCTGCGTCCCTCCAGCCGTTTCGTGATCGATTCCTACAAGCACAGCGGCGACAAGCAACAAGACGAAAGCAAATTCTCCCTGGTTAAGGGCGGCTTCCGTTCCGTCACCGGCGCCATCGGCCAGGCCAACAAGGACAAGGTCAAGATCGAAACCCCGGTGGCCACCATCGGCATCCGCGGCACCGACCACGAAGGCCGTTTCTGCGCAGGAGACTGCCTGGATCTCACCGACATCGGGGTCAGCGCCCCGCCGGATGGCCTTTATACCGCCACCAACGTCGGCCAGACCATGGTCGGAACCCAGCAGTTCGGCCCTGGCCAGTATGGCTTCACCACCCCGGCCAGGGTAACTGTGCGCCTGCCTGAACCGCCGCCGATCCTCGTTGCCGACCCGGCCCTGCGGGGAGCCATGGCGCCGCAGAGAGGCAGGGAAAGCAATGAACAAAGCGAGCACCCCTCACAGGAACAAAGCACCGAGCAAAGCAGCCGGCCGGAACGTCCGGGACAATCCGGGCAGACGGGGCAAGGGGAGCAAGCCGGACAGGGAGCCAGGGAAGGATTCGAGATTCCGGCCCAACCCCCAACCACACGCGCGATTCAGTGCCAGTAGAGAAATAGCCGCCTTTGGCGCTGCACAGGCGGCTATTTCTCCTTCCGCTCATACACCCCGTCCCAGCCCTCGCCCGGATCATCGGCGGCGAGCGCCTCGATCCGTTCAAGATAGATTCCGTACAGACGCCGGTCCGGAGCGGCGTCCCGCAATCGGCTGAACCCGGCCCGCGCCTCTTCCCAGCGACGGGCTCGGAAGTCAGCCAAAAAACAATGGTAGTCGGCAAGCTCCCGCTGCATTGCCTCGTCCGTCTCGCCTTTCCGGCAGACCGGCTCATAGACTCGGATGGCCTGGGCCTTGCCCTTTACCCGCACCAAATCAAGCTCACGGAAGACAAAGGACTCGCCGGCCGCAGCCCTTGTCGTCTCACCCACCACCAGACCCACGCCATAATACTTGGTGGTGCCCTCCAAACGGGAGCCAAGGTTCACCGCATCGCCCAGCACCGTGTAGGCACGGCGGAACTCCGAGCCCATGTCGCCGACGCTCATCGGCCCGGTATTGATTCCGATGCCGATGGCAATCCGGGGCAAGCCTTCCGCGGAAAAATCCCGTTGCAATGCCTCTGTTTCCTTCAGCATCCGCAGGGCCGCCCCGATAGCCTGTACCGCATGCTGTTCGTCCGGCACAGGGGCGCCCCAGAAGGCCATGATCATGTCGCCCACATACTTGTCGATGGTGCCGCGCGTCTCGAAAATGATCCGGGTCATGGGCGTGAAGTAGCGATTGAGCAATTTCTTGAGATCGCCGGCGGTAAGGGCCTCCGACAAAGTGGTAAAGCCGCGGATATCGGCAAACAGGACGCTCAGTTCCCTGGTTTCTCCTTCAAAGCTGTACTTCTGCGGATTCTCGCTCATCTCCTGCACGATCTGGGGCGGCACGTACTGACCGAACATCCCCTTGAGCTGGCGGCGCGAGCGGGATTCGACCAGAAATCCGTATGCCAGGTTGCAGGTGGCGAGCAGCCCGGTCAAGATCAGCGGCATTGCCAGGGACAGCACCAGTCCCTGCTTCCAAAGAACAAGATTGCCCAACACCAGCAGAGTTACCACGAAAAAGGTCCAAAGAATCTGCCAGAGCGGGGAAAAGAAGGGCAAAACCAGAGCCAGTGCCAGCCCAACGGCAACAGTCACCATGAAATCCGCGCCCTGCGCCCAGGCCGGCTGCACCAGAAAACGCTTGGCAAGAATGGCGTCGATCAGATTGGCATGGATCTCCACCCCTGGGTACACGGCCTGCACCGGAGTGGAGCGCAGGTCGAAGAGACCGGGCGCGGTGGTTCCCACCAGGACGATGGCCCCCTCCATCTGGCCGGCCGGCACAGTCCCGGCCAGCACCGCGCTTGCGGAGACATAGGGGAAGCTGCCCTTGGGGCCGCGATAGGGCACGATCATTTGCCCATCGGCATCGGTGGGGATACTGGCGAAACCCGCAAGCTTAACGGCCTCCACCGTTTCCAGGCCATTGATCAGGCTGGTCTGTAGGCTTACCGAGTCCACCAGCAAAAAATGCCGCAGGGTTTCCAGGGCCAAAGAGGAAAAGAGCTGATCGTGGTACCGGGCCACCAGGGGCGCACGCCGCACCACGCCGTCGAGATCGGGGATCAAACTGAAAAAGCCGCTGCCCAGGGCCGCTTGGGCAAGTACGGGCAGATTGGCCGTATAGCCGCGCATGGCGGCGAGGGAGGATTGGGAAATGATCTGGGGATTGGCGACCGCGAGCGGCTGGGGCAAAATGCCGATCCGCTGCGGTTCGTTGGGCTGAAAGGTGTAACCCAGCACTACTTCCTTGCTGCTCAATGCCCCGGCGAATTGGCGATCACGGTCAAAACTCTCTTCAAACCGCGCAAGCTCCGCGACAAGGGACTGGCTGCCTTCCCCCTGCTTTTCCAGAAAATTCGCCACTTCCACGGCCGGGTTGGCCTCCGGCTCGGAGAACATCACGTCAAAGGCGACCACCGCGACGCCGGACTGGGCAAGCCGCTCGAGCAATACCGCGACCTTGGCCCGGGACCACGGCCAGCGACCGTGCTCAGTCAGAGAACGCTCATCGATGTCAACGATGACCACTTTGGTTGCCGCCTCGTTGGCTTCGGATTCGGCGGCAATACCTCCCACCGCCCGCAGACGGATGTCAAAGGCCATCAATTCCAGCCGCTGCAACAAATCGCCGGACCATACAGGTTTGGCAATCTGGATCCAGAGCAAACCCAGGGTAAAAAAAATGCCCATGGCCATGGCCATGGCCAGGGTCCGGCGTGTCCGATACTGCATTGCAGCGACCTCCATGATCCGAGGGGGAAAAAAAACTCCTCCAGGCAAGACACAACAGCGGAACACTTGCACAATCCTTTCCGCAAATCCCGTGCACTGACGGGCATGCTCATAAAATTGTTTACCTGATAATCAAATGCTCGGCAAGTTTTGCCTGTTCCTGCGCAAATCTGTTTCCGCGATCTTCTTCTTTTATGTATAGTAAAAAAAACCTCCACAGGAGTTAACCATGAACAAAACAGCACCCCATGACCTCATCATCATCGGCGGCGGTCCGGGCGGCTATACCGCAGGCATCTATGCCCAGCGGGCCGCCCTGAAAACGGTCCTCATCGAAAAAGGCATCCCCGGAGGCCAGCTGAACAATACCGACGAGGTGGAGAACTGGCCCGGCACCGAAAAGATCAGCGGCTCGGAACTGGCCATAAAATTTTCCCAGCATGCCGCCGCCTATGGCCTTGAGGTGATGAACCGCGAGGTTGTTGCCGTTGAACCTGGGCTGAGCCACCACACCGTCACCCTTGATAACGGCGAAATCCTTGCGACCCATGCGGTTATTCTTGCCACGGGCGGCAGCCCCAAAAAGCTGGGAATTCCTGGGGAGGATCAATATTATGGCCGGGGGGTTTCCTACTGCGCCGTGTGCGATGGCTTCTTTTTCCGCGATAAAACCGTGGTCGTGGTGGGCGGCGGCGACAGCGCCCTGGAGGAATCCCTGTATCTGGCCAAGCTGGCCAGACAAGTTTACATCGCCCATCGTAGGGACGCCTTCCGGGCCGGGATGATCCTTCAGAAAAGGGTGATGGATGAAAAACGGATCACCGTGCTCTGGAACACGGTTCTTGCGGAGATCCAGGCGGATGCCCAGGGGGTGAACGGGGTGATTACCCAAGATACCATAACTGGTGCAACCGCCGAGCTTGCCACCGACGGGGTCTTCGTCTTTATCGGTTTTGCCCCGAACAACTCCTTGGTTCCGGCAGGCATCAAGATGAATGCCAACGGCTCTATAGTTGCTGATGACAAATGCGAAACCAACACTCCGGGTATCTTTGTTGCAGGCGACTTGAAAGAAAAATACGCCAGGCAGATCGTCACCGCTGCGGCGGATGGCTGCACCGCAGCCCTGGCCGCAGCCCATTACGTGGAAAATAGAAAAGCAGTCGCCTAGCCGATAATTACAGGGGTGACAATCCTGTAAAGTAAGCCGCCTTCCCGCCAACCTGTCGCGGCAATTCCGCCTCAGGCCTGGGCGACAGGGATGTTGTCCGGATCGGGAAGAGGCAGGATGAAATAAAAATTACTCCCCTCTTCCGTGGCCTCGTAACCTGCCACACCGCCGTGGATCTCCACCACCTGCTTGACAAAAGCCAAGCCATGCCCGGTTCCGGGCCGGGACTTACCCCGTTCCCCACGGACGCCTTCGATAAAAACGGTTTTCGCCTCAACCTCGGAAAGATGCTCTCCGGTGGTGAAGACGTTGAACTTGACCGCAGGCTTGCCAGGACCGAAATAATCCGCCAGCAGCTCGCGGCCATAGGCCATGGCCTTTCTGACCTTCCCGTTCCGGTTCGTTATTTTACCGGTGTACTTTACCGCATTGGAGAAAAGATTAGCATAGACCTGGGAAAGCAATCCCACATCCACCCGCAGAAAGAGTTCTTCCTCCTGCATATCCTCGGGCTTTTCCACCACAATCCCCCGCGCCTCGAATCTGCTCAGAAAATGATCAAGCTGCGGAGAAACAATCTCACGGTCAATGGCGCATTTACGGGGATGCAACACGAAACGGCCCTGGGCAAAGTGATCCCGCCGGAACAGGCTCTCGAGAAAGAGGCTGTAATTGGCATGGTGCTCCAGCAACTCGCGATGGTTCTCAAGCAGGCTCCGGTGCAGGCTGCTCACCTTGCTGATCACCAGTTCACAGCTGGCGCTGGGCACCCCCTGGGCAGCCTTTAAACCGCTGATCAGTCTTTCCAGCTCGTCGATATCCCCGATGCGGGCCTTGAGCTGATTGAACAGATGCTTGAAATATATATTGGGGGTGATGACGTTGTGCTCGATGTCCATCACCAGATTATTAATAAACTGAAGATGTCTGATATTTTCGTGTGAAATCAATCTATTGTGTAGGTTGTAACCGATACGGTTAGCATATTTCCGGAGAAAAAAACGATCAGCCTTGGAAATTTTTCCAAGGGGATAAACCTCAAAAACCCCCATGACCTGCGTGTTGACCGGCTGCATCCCTTCGTCCTGCGTTTGCAGGGATGGCTTGGCATGAATCGGCACCAACAGCGAAAGCTCACTCTCATAATTTTTAAAGGTCAACCGCACATGATCCGGGGCCGCAACCGGTTTCGCCAGCAAGCCTTTCCGGCTATCACAGACAAGAACCAATTTCCCCTCTGTCTTGTCATACAGGTAGAGCCGGCTGTGCAAGCCGAGAAACTCTAAAAGGGCCGCCACGCAGACCCTGTAGAAATCTTCGTTGGAGTCGAACTCCTGGGCAAGATCGAAAAAAACACGCAGCAGGTCGTTCTGGACAGGGCTGAGATTATAGCTTGCGTAGCTCCGCTTCTTTTCCCTGATCCGCAGCCTGATCTGGTGCAAATCCATGCATGAATGGGGTTCCTGGTTCATAACCTTCCTGACCGGCAAGAGCTTTCCGTATCCTTCTTGATTTCCAGAAAATATCCTATCACAGGGGCGGGCAGAGATAACAAAACTAATTACGACCTACCAGCACGATTTCATCACCCCCGCTTTTTTCGGCCAGGCGCACATGCACATGTTCATCGGCCTTGACCGGGATGTCCATCCCCACATAGTCAGGCTGGATCGGCAACTCCCGCCCACCCCGGTCAACCAGGACAGCCAGCTGAATGCAGTGCGGCCGGCCGATATCCATCAGGGCGTCCATGGCGGCCCGGATGGTGCGGCCGGTAAAAATAACATCATCCACCAAAACGACGACCATCTCCTCCATGGGGAAGGCGATGCTGGTTTTCTTGACGATGGGATTCTGGCTGGCCAGGCTCCAGTCATCCCGGTAGAGCGTGATATCCAGGGTGCCGGTGGGCAGCACGATCTTCTCCCGGTCCTGGATCAGCTTCTGGATACGATCGGCGAGAAAAACCCCGCCGGTATGGATGCCGATTATGGCCAGATTGGCAACCCCGTGGTTTTTTTCCACGATCTGCAAGGCGATCCGGTGCAATGACCGGTCTATATCCTCTGCCGACATGATCCGTTTTTCCATCTTTT
>JAZDIS010000433.1:0-4029 GCA_043804705.1 Pseudomonadota bacterium
AGTGTTGCACGTGCGACACTCTGCTATTCCAGACCGTAGGCCTTCATCTTCCGGTACAGGGTACTGCGGTCAATACCAAGCAGATGGAAAAAGTGGAGCGCGGTTCCTCCAAGCAAGACCAGGGAGGGAAACAAATGGCGACGAACGTGCCGGCAAGGCCATAAAGACACTGCCTGCCTGCGGTTCAGGGCCAGGCCCGGCAGTGCGGCAAGGCTCACGATGAGTATTGGATAAGCCGCAAGCCCATTGAACCCTGCCGCATGTGGGCGACAGCCATGTTGCCGGCGGACAAGGGAATTCCGGCCAAAGAGAATTGCGGCGCTTGCGACAATAACTGACCCAATTGAGTTGACCAGCTTGGCTTGGATGGTGTTGAAATACGGCAACCGGCTTTTAGCAGAAATGGGATAAGCAAAAAAAAAAGCCCGGGCGAACCCGGGCTCAAGAGGAAGGAACTGCAAGGTTATCAGCGTTGGCCGGGAACCGTAACCTTCGGGGTGTTAACATACTTGAAGAATACCGGGAATGCGGCGAAGAAGGCGACACACACCAAGTACTCCACGCCTTTGATGTGGGTGTAAAAATCCACCAGGGTTGCCTGCTCGCTGACCAGGCCGATGGCCACCATGTACTGCCGCGCCACTTCACTTAAACCCGCCTTGGAAAGACTGAAGCTCAAGGCGGCAAGTGCCCACAGCCCTACTGCCGCGCCGATACCGCCCATTACCGCCATGAAGATTCCCGCGCCCTTCTTTTCCGTCATTGCCTTTTCCATGTGCTTCTCCTTGTTGATTTCGTTTTTTCTCTATGAGCCTGAATATGATCGCTATCGTATTTTCAGTTTGCTTATATCCCGGTCACTGCGGTGAGCCAGCTACGGCCCAGCTCCATGATTCCGCCCATGGTGCTCATCCCGCCGATCAGGCAGGCAAGGCCCCATACGCCAATCAATGTTGCCAGAGTAAAGATTACTGTCATTCCTGCCTGGGAGATTCCCTCACCGATTGCTTCCTGATCAAGTTCGCCAAGACCGAGTCCTTGTTTTTGCAGTGTGTTCTTCATGGTGAGCCTCCTATGATTTTGTTTCTTCGTTCTTATCACGATGTGTATCTCGTTTGATTAGGAGACATTGCATAGGGCATGCCAACACCTGCCGGGAAACAGGGCGTTATTTTCCAATACATGGCTGCAACTATTTGATTACAAAGGAAATAAAAAAGAATCCCCTTCATGGGGAAGAGGTGACTGCTGAGCTGGCAATTATTGCAAAAGTCTTTTATTATCGGAATGTTACGAGAATATCACGGAGATGGCATGGAGAAATCCACGACATGGGGATGACAGGGAGGAGAAAAACAAAAAGTGTGGCACCATAATCCGTGGCGCCACACTTTTGCTGTTGCATGTGTGGCAGAGTGTTGCACGTGCGACACTCTGCTATTCCAGACCGTAGGCCTTCATCTTCCGGTACAGGGTACTGCGGTCAATACCAAGCAGCCGGGCAGCCTTAGCCTTGTTGCCATCGGTCTGGGCGATGATGCCGAGAATGTACGCCTTCTCGCTCTCCGGCGAGAGAGACCCTGCGCCCACGACATCGTCGGCAGCCACGGCTTCAATTCCGTCCCCCCCTGGTGTTGCAGCGACGGCGCGGCCTCCACTACGCACCTCTTCCGGAAGATTGCCGGTGGTGATCGTGTCGTCCGCACACAACACACAGGCCCGCTCCACCACATGCTCCAGCTCCCGGACATTTCCCGGCCAGCGGTAGGCGGCAAGCAGCTGCAAGGCCTGGTCGGAAATCCCGGTAATGTTTTTGTTCAACCTTTTGCTGAAACGGGCCAGGAACAGATCCACCAGAATAGGCAGATCACCCTGCCGGTCCCTGAGCGGCGGCAGGGTGATGTCAATCACCCGCAGCCGGTAGTAGAGATCCTCCCGAAACTCTCCCCGCTGGACTTTCTGCTTCAGATCGGCGTTGGTGGCGGCCACCACCCGGACATCCACGGTGACGGGCTTGTCCTCGCCGACCGGGTAGAAGGTGCGTTCCTGCAGAAAGCGCAGCAGCCGCAACTGCATGAGCGACGAGATATCGCCTATCTCATCGAGGAACAGGGTGCCGCCGTCCGCCTGGAGAATCCGCCCCTCCCGGTTGCGGTCCGCACCGGTAAAAGAGCCCTTCTTGTGGCCGAACAACTCGCTCTCCATAAGATTTTCCGGAATGGAAGTGCAGTCGAATTTAACCAGGGGCATGTCCCGGCGCGGGCTTTCCGCATGCAGGGCCTCGGCCACCAGCTCCTTGCCGGTGCCGGATTCTCCGGTAATCAGAACGGAGGTGTCCACTTGGCCGACATTTTCGATGAGGGTGTACACCGTCTGCATGGCCCGGCTCACCCCGGTCAATCGATGAAAGTAGGTACGCTTGCCCCGCTTTTCCAGATCCTCCAGCCGGCTCACATCGCGGAACACCAGCACCACCCCGAGAAATCCCTTGTCCTGCTGGCTTTCCAGGGGCGCCGCGCCCAGCCGGAAAACAACATGGTCACCGGTCTCCAAATTAACCTCGATGCGATGCTCGCTTACCGCTTCCCGGCATTCCAGAACCTTCTGCGCGTCCGCGGCAAACACGGCAAAGGAATCGGCCACCTCCCCAAGACTGGCCCCAATACAGAGGCCGGGCATGTGCGTAGCCGCCCAGTTTTTGGCCTGATCATTCATCTGCACCACCCGCAGATCATGGTCAACGGTGATGATCATATCCCGGACGCTGCGGAAGATCGTTTCAAGGTATTGCTGAGAGCGCTCCTTTTCCCTGCTCAGCCGCTCCTTCTCCTTCCAGAGGGAATACTGCTGCAAGGCCATGCGCGCGGTGCGCAGCAGATCGGCCTTTTTCACCGGCTTGGCCAGATAGTCAAAGGCCCCCAAACGCACCGCCTCGGAAGCGGTGTTGATATTGGGATAGCCGGTGACCATAACCACCGGGCACTCCAGGCCCAGCTCTCTGACCCGCCGCAGCAAATCGATGCCGGAGGCCCCTTCCATGACGATGTCACTGATAATCAGATCAAACGTCTGTTGTTCAATGAGCCCCAAGGCTTCTTCAAAGGTCGAGGCCGTCACCACCGGCCCGTATCCCTCGCGGCCAAGAAACATTTGAAAGGTCAGCCGCAGGCTTTCCTCGTCATCCACCACCAGTATCCTGGTCTCTGATTTGTCCAGATCAATCATTGCTGCTCCCTGGCAATCTAATGCCCAACAAGTTACACGGTTCAGTCTTGATGGTTTCGCAAGAAGTCGTCACCCGGGCGAAAACCGGGGGGCCAGACTTTCCGCAACTATCCGAAAATACTTAATTGAAATCTCGCTCCGCGCCATTACCTCCGGCTTTCTCCTGGATGACGGAAGGTCGAAATTTCGACTTTTCGACGCAGTTCACTCTTCATAAGCAGGCAGATCAATGGTCATGGTGGTGTGGTCGCCCATCTCGCTCTCCACTCTGATCTCGCCCTGAAAATCCCTGACCAAGCCAGCGCTGATGGAGAGACCCACGCCGGTCCCCTCCCCGGATTTCTTGGAGGAAAAAAACGGCTCGAAGATATGGGGGAGAAGCTCAGGAGGAATTCCGCTGCCATAATCGGTGATTTCCGTTCTCACCAAGACGCGGCCCTTGCTCTGCAAGGGCCGGCAGCGAATCCTCACCTTTTTAGCAGGACTTCGCCCAGGATAACGCTGATTGAGTGCGTACCGGGCGTTGCTGAGCAGATTGAGAAAAACCTGCTGCAATTGCTGCGGGTAGACCCGGATGGTAGGCAGATCCTCCGGAATGTCGGTGTGGATGCCCACCCCGTCTTTCTGGAGTTGGTGCTTAATCAGAGCCAGTGAATCCTGGACAATCGTCTCAATCCCGACCACCTCCGCTTCCTCTTCCCGCTGCCTGGCAAAAAAGAGAAGATTACGCACGATGTAGGCGATTCGCTCCCCTTCCTTGATGATGCGGTCGAGCATCTCCGCCCCGGGGACGCCCTCTGCGAG
>JAZDIS010000434.1:0-2462 GCA_043804705.1 Pseudomonadota bacterium
CGAATTCGTGACGGAATCCTGCCCGACGCCCCTATCTTCGGCGATATCAAAACATTCATCCGTGACGGGTACGCCGCAAGCTATCAAGGCTTGGTTGATGTCCTTACCGCCGGGTTTCCCTGTCAGCCCTTCTCCGTCGCCGGGAAGCAAAAGGGAGAGGCAGACGAAAGGAATATGTGGCCGGCAACAGCAACCGTCGTTGGAATTGTCAAGCCCCGATTCGTTCTGCTTGAAAACGTGCCGGGAGTCCGTTCCTACCTGCCTGTGGTTGTCAGAGACTTGCGCCGACTTGGGTATGAAGTTTCAAGACCCCTCATCCTTGGGGCTGATAACGTTGGGGCGCCGCACAGGAGGAAAAGAATCTGGATATTGGCGGACACCCTCGGCGACGGAAGCGGATCACGGCGGCCCGAATGCGAGGGACAGCAAAGGAGGATTGCACCTTTCGGCTCAAGCGATGTGGCCGACAGCATCGAGCCGGGATTGGAAAAGTGGGAAGGCCAGTGCGGAAACGATGGGGAAGAATGCCCGTCCTCTGAACGAAGTTGTGGTGAGTTGGCCGACGCCCAGGAGTGCGAATGCCAGACAGGCACATCTGGAAAGCCACCATGTTGCGGCCACGGATGGCCAACTGAACCCGACGTGGGTCGAGTGGCTAATGGGGTGGCCTCTCGAGTGGACAGACTTAAAGCCCTTGGAAACGGACAGGTTCCAAGAGTGGTTGCAACAGCATGGAGGCTTTTAACGGCCCAGGAGGTATTGCCCCTATGAAAACCACGATTGCCATCATCAACGAGGCGATGGCCACAAGCAAAAAAGCCTGCCTTGCCTTTTCCGGGGGGAGCGACAGCGTCCTGCTGCTGGACGTCGTTTACAGGCACACGGCCCACCGGCCCGTCGTCATCTTCGCCGATTCTCAAATGGAATACCCCGAGACGGAGGCTTTCTGTCGGGAGGTCTGCGGCCACTACCGGGCTGAACTCCACGTCGCCAGGGCAACCCGAACCCCAGAGGAGCAATGGGCAAAACAAGGCTGGCCGATGATGGGTAAGATTGCCGCCCGGACCTGGATGCAACGGCACCGGGAAAAGAACCCGCTCGGGTTCAAGATCGACGTTTCATCCTGCTGCAGGAACATGAAGATCGCGCCGGCGCGGACATTGGCCCGGTCCCTCGGTTGTGATTTGCAGTTGACCGGCGTGCGGGGCTCCAGCGACGACATGCTCCGCGGGCTCCGGGCAATCAAGGACGGCGCCACCCACTATGTCAAGGCCGACAAGCTGACGATCTGCAACCCGCTGACCGGGTGGACCGACACCATGGGCCGGCGATACCGCGACAAGAACCGCCTTCCGATTCATCCGGCGAAGGCACGGGGAGCCATGACGATCGGCTGTGTCTGCTGCGGAGGCGGATCACAATTCACAATCAGCGCCTTTCGACTCTTCCGGCAGACCTGGCCGGAAGCCTGGTGGAGGTATATCGTTAAAATCGGCATGGGCGAGATCATCCTGGCGATCAAATACGACTGCCACCTCGACAAGGTACGGGCCACCCTTGCGGAGATGGGAGGCCTCGAGGCGGTGGCCAAGGAGCGCCCATGGGTTTTCGACTTCACGGCGAAGAAGCCAGCTCCAGGATATGTGAAATGACAGACTATTCATATTTCAAGGACCTGACACACAGGCAGCAACTAAACGACCTGATGCACAAATACGCCCAGGGCGCCGGCGGCGAATATGGCGACTCATGGAAGGAACTGGACCGGAGATGGAAGGCGAAGCACGGCGATAAACTCTCATGGCTTAAGTGGAAGCATAACCGGGACCACCAAACGACTTTGACGCTGGCCGGATATCTCGAAGCCGCGGGCAAGACGGAGGAGGCCCTGCAGATCGGGCATGAGATGACGGGAGGGATGCTGAATGGCAGGCAATAAAAAACCGGGGGCCTTTCGACCCCCGGCAAATGTCTACTCCTCGACCGGCTCGGGCCGCCAGATCCCCTTCCGTGGCCTCCCGCCCTTCAGACCGTTGGTCTGGCAAGCACGGGTTTTGCGATCTGATTTCACCGCCCCACCCTTGCGGCCCAGGATGGAGGCGGAGGCGGAGATGTCGGCAAGCGGAAACAGGAACCCGCATTTGGGGCACTTGGTGTTTTTCATGGTTTATGCCTCCGCCACTGCGATTGCGGCTCGCGCCGCAAGCACACACTCAAAGTCACCGGCCTTATGCCCTTCGCCGATTTCGATATGGCGCAAGCAATCCCTTAGTGCCTCCAGGAGCTCCGGTGCTGCGGAATGTTTCGGGCAAAGCATCATAAAGGGATTTTCCCCGACCATAACAACCTGGCAATCTAAGCATTCGGATTGGACTAATTTCTTCTGCATGATTCTCCTTCCTTCTCCCGGCGCATCCCCGCCGGGTGGGGTGAGGTTAGGCGCGGCGTACAATCATATCGCC
>JAZDIS010000435.1:0-6558 GCA_043804705.1 Pseudomonadota bacterium
CCATCAACGAGATGCTCGACGCGCTTGAATCGCAGCGGCACAAGCTCGATGAAGCCCATGCCGCCATGGCCAGGCAGCAGGTGCTGGCCGAGGTCGGCAAGTTTTCCATGATCGTCGCCCATGAAATCAAGAACCCGCTGGCGATCATCAAGGGAAGCCTGGATGTCCTGAACAAGGAAGGCATGGTGGATGCGGCGCTGAAAGAACAGATGATGGGCTTTCTCGACGAGGAGATAGAACGGATCAACAAGCTCATCGAGGATTTCCTCCTCTTTGCCAGGCCGCAGACCCCGGCCATGCGGCCGGTGGTCATCGACGAGCTGGTGAGCAACCTGGGGCAGCGGCTGCGGTTCATGCCCGGAAATATCCGGGTGCAGGTGGATATTCCGGCCGGGCAGGGCGGCAGGGAGCTGCGCGGCGACTCGGGGCTTCTGGAAAGGGTGCTGCTGAACATCGTCCGCAACGCCCTGGATGTGTCGCAGCCGGAAGATGTGGTGCAGGTGGGGGTAACCTGCGCGGACCGGCGGCTGGTGTTCACCGTGCAGGACTCCGGCCCCGGCGTGCCCGCGGAGGATCTGCCCCGGATTTTCGAACCGTTTTACAGCACCAAGGCAAAGGGCACCGGCCTGGGGCTGGCCATTGCCAAGGATGTTGTCCGGGCGCACGGCGGCACGATCTCGGTGCTAAACCGGAAGGGCGGCGGGGCCTGTTTTACCGTTTCGTTGCCGGTGGAGAGCAAAGAAAAGGTAACAGGGTAACAGCATGGTTTTCTTGTCCCTCAATTTACGGAGTAAATGACCGTGGCGCGCATACTGGTTGTTGATGACGAAGAAAAAATCAGGGTGATCCTCAAGATCATGCTCATGGCGGCCGGGCATCAGGCCGGCGAGGCGCCGAGCGGCGAGGCCGCCCTTGCCCTGCTCGAACGCGAGCCGGTGGATCTGGTGATCTCGGACATGCGCATGGACGGCATGGGCGGCATGGAGCTGCTGGCCGCCATCCGCGAGCGGGAGCTGGGCTGCCCCGTGGTGTTCATCACCGCCTTTGCCACCCTGGATTCGGCGGTGGAGGCCTTGCGGCTGGGCGCGGCGGATTATCTGGTCAAGCCCTTTGCCGAGAAGGATGTGCTTCTTGCCGTGGAACGGGCTCTCGGCGTCCGCAGGATCCTGGCGGAAAACATTCGCCTCAAGAAGGAGAGCGCCGCTCCCGGCCAGGGCGGGCCGGTGATCTGTGTCTCTCCCGCCATGGAGAAGGTGCATGCCCTGGCCCTCAAGGTGACGGCCAGCGAGGCCACCGTCCTGCTCAGCGGCGAATCCGGCACCGGCAAGGAAGTGGTGGCCCGGCTCATCCATCAGGCCGGGCCTCGGGCCCATGAGCGTTTTGTCGCGGTGAACTGCGCGGCCATTGCCCCGGCCCTGTTGGAGGCGGAGCTGTTCGGCCACGAAAAGGGCGCCTTCACCGGGGCGGACAAGGCCAGGCCCGGCAAGTTCGAGTTTGCCGCGGGCGGCACCCTGTTCCTTGATGAGATAGGCGAGCTGCCCCTGGAGGCCCAGGCCAAGCTGCTTCGCGCCATCCAGGAAAGAAGCGTGCAGCGGCTGGGAGGCAATCAGGAGATCCCGGTGCGCTGCCGGCTGGTCTGCGCCACCAACCGGGATCTTGCCCGGCTCGTCAGCGAGGGCGGCTTTCGGGAGGATCTCTTCTACCGGCTGGCCGTTTTTCCCATTCACCTTCCGCCCTTGCGGGAGCGCAAGCAGGATATCGCGCCCCTGGTCCGGCATTGCCTTGCGAAGCTCGGCAACCGGCAGGTGGAGGGGGAGATCCTCACCCCTGCGGCCTTGCGGCTTCTCCAGGAATATGCCTGGCCCGGCAATGTCCGCGAATTGTTCAACGTGGTGGAGCGGGCCATGATCATGAAGGGCGGGGCAACGCCTTTTTCCTCCGACGATTTTCCCTATCTCGGGGGCAGGGAGGCGATGCCCCTGTCCGGGGACGATGTTTTCCGGCTGCCGGCCACCGGCCTTGACTATGAGGAGCTGCAGCGCAGCATCGTGCGCCAGGCCCTGGAGCTGACCGCCGGCAACCAGAGTTCCGCGGCCCGGCTGCTGCGGGTCAGCAGGCAGCGCTTCCGCACCCTCCTCGGTCTTCTGGAGCCGCAGGAGGCCCCGCGCCAGGTGGGGACATTCGTGCGCATCCAGGTCAGACGAGGGAAGGGGCCGGAATGACGGGAATCAGGAGGTGCGGATGCCCGGCCAAGGCATGCGCCATGGGTTGTTTCATCGCCTGGTCAATAGTTACTGTGTTGAGGATTAAGGACTGATGTATGAATAGACTGTTATTGCTTGCCGCCCTCCTTCTGCTGGCGGTTCTTCCTCCGGCTCCCCTGCGGGCTGCGGCGGAACCGGAGGAAATCTCCCCAGGGGAGGAGACCATGCTCATGTTCGTGGGCGAGGCCCAGCCCATGGTGACCGTTGCCTCCCGGCAGCCGGAATCCCCGGCCATGGCCCCGGCCATGGTCACGGTCATCGGCCGCGAGGAGATTGAGGCCCACGGCTACCAGAGCATGGCCGAGCTGCTGGCCATGCAGCCCGGCTTCTTCATCGCCGCGCGGGGGCGCGGTTCCGCCCCCTATCTGCGCGGCCTGCCCGATGCGGTGCTCTTTCTCTACGACGGGGTGCCGATCACCACCGATGTCACCAAGAGCCTGGCGCCGATGGACCGGGAGATTTCCCTGATCGGGGTGGAGCGGGTGGAGATCGTCCGCGGGCCCGGCTCGATTCTCTGGGGGCCGGACGCCTTTGCCGGGGTGGTCAATATCGTGCCCATGCGCGGCCGGCAGCGGCCGGGGGTTGAGGCCGGGCTGGCCGCGGGCACCGGCCGGCAGCAGGGCGCCACCGTCACCTGGGGCGCAACGCATCAGGATTGGGATACCTTTTTTGCCCTGGCCGGCGGCCGGGAGCAGTTCCATACCCCGGACTCCATCGCCCGCCAGGATACAGGACTGCTCAGCGGCGAGACGGTGGAGCCCTCCGTCTACACCGAGGTGGTAGGCACCGCCAACTACGGCGACTGGCTGCAGCTCACCGGCCGCTGGTCGGATTTCACCCGGCGCTACACCATGCGCAACAGTGACGGCAGCCTGGTCTGGCCGGGGGAAAAGGAGGCGCCGGTCAACCTGCTCAAGGCGACGCTCAGCAAGATTTCCGGGCCCTCCCATTACAGCCTCACCGGCTTTATCCAGGAGATCGATTACCGGATTCTCGATGCCGACGTCGAGCGGGGGCAGCGCAATCTGGTCAGCGAGCTGTCCCTGCTCTGGGACCGGCGCTTGTTCTCCCGGGGCTTGCTCACGGCCGGTGCTTCCCTGCGCCGGAACGCGGTGGACGGCGCCGTGGTCCGGGACGGCTTTCTCCCGGATTTCCTTGCTCCTTCGACAACCCTTTTCGTGCCCAGGGTGGAGCAGGCGGATTTCACCAACGAACTCGGTTCGCTCTTTGCCCAGTTCCGCTACCAATGGGGAGAGACCGCATGGTGGCTGGGCAGCCGCCTGGACGACCACAGCCAGTACCGGGCCACGCACAGCTACAGCCTGGGCTTCAACCGGCCCGTAAGCGACAGCCTCCGGCTCAAGGGCACCTATGGCACGGCCTTCCGCAGCCCCTATTCCAGTCAGCTCTTCGACAACCTGCAATTCGAGCCGGAGTCGATCCGCACCGGCAGCGCCCAGCTGGCCTGGACCCCGGCCGCCGGTCACGAGCTGGCCCTGACCCTGTTTCAGAGCAGCCTGGCCAATCATCGCACCGAGGATCCTTACGGCGGTCTTTCCCTGCCCTCGGAGCGGCAGGTCCGGGGGGCTGAACTGGCCGGGCATGTTCCCTTGGGCCGTGCCCTGGAGTTCTCCGCCGGCATTACCGGCTTGGGGGCCGCGGACGGCGACGAGCATTTCCGCGCCCTGCGCTACTCCATTATCCGGCCGGACGGCAGCCAGGTTTCGGTGTTCGACACCTGGGACGAGCCCTTTGACCAGGGGCCGCGCTGGCTTGTCAATTGCTCCCTCAACTGGCGGATCGAGCCGGGGCACACCCTGCTGCTTGCCGCCCGCACCGGGGGCCGGGTGGACTACAGCTACGAGAAAGGGACGGTGGAAGGCAGCTACCGTCAGCCCTTTCTCCTGGATCTCAGCTACCGGAGGCCCGGTTTTATCCCCGGTCACGACAGCCTGCTCCTGAGCTTTGCCAATCTTTTAAGCCAGGACTCCACGCTGCCGGATATCTTCGGTCCCACCGCCGGTCCGCCCCTGCGGGCGACCGTGGTCTGGCAATACCGGTTTTAAAAGAGAAAAGACAGAATCCAGAGGTCAGGAGGCAGAAAGAGCCACTCCGACAGATTTTTTCTTAACCCAAAAACCTTCGTGCTCTTCGTGTCCTTCGTGGTGTAAGTCAACTTGACAATATCAAGTATGATGCTATGATACTTTTATGGCGACAATCACTTTCGATACCCTCAAATTTGCCCAGACCCTGCGAGCCGCGGGAGTTTCCGAGAGTCAGGCCGAGGCGTTCGCCGAAGCGGTGCGTGAATCGCATCTTTCCGCGGAGGTGGCTACCAAGGCTGACATCGAGCTGCTCCGGGCGGAGATCCGCAAGGACATCGCCGACTCCCGCGCCGAACTCACCCGCTGGATCGTTTCGGTCGGGATTCTCCAGTCCGCCCTCATCGCCGCCCTGGTCATCAAGCTTATTGCCTGACAGCCTCACGACATCAAGCCACAGGCAAAGGCTTGGCACCACGAAGAACACGAAGCACACGAAGTTTTCTTTTTATTCTGACTTCTGAATTCTTCCATGCCAAATTTTCATCATAAGGGATGGGTTGTTTCGGTCAACTTTCTGACAATAACCGCGTTCAATGAAACGCCCAAGCGGGCGGCCTCGACAGCCAGGGCTCGATGCAGGCGCTTATCAACGCGGACGTTAAAAGCCCCCGAATATTTCTTCCGGGCCGGGGCCACCGGGACGGGCAACCCCTCGTCCTGATAGGTACTTCTCACTGCTCCCCATGCGGAAGCCAACTCGTTCAATGCAGCTTCCGGCGTATCGCCAAAAGCTGACACCTCCGGCAGCTCAACGAAATGGGCAAGCCAGGCATCGTCGTCATCAAGATAGAGGTTCACGGCAAACCCGTCAAAGCGATCATCCATTTTCGTTCTCCATAATCAACAAGGCCTGCTTGACCTGATAGCCCTTTGCTTTGCCGCCGTCAGACTGGACCGGCAATGCCCGATTGTTTGGCGACATCCAGACGCGGTGCGAACCTCGCTGCCGTTTGAACACCCAACCTGAGCTTTTCAGAAAGGCTTCAAACTCTTCGAAGGTCAATTTGCTTGGCGCCTGGCGTGCTTTGGCCAATAGCTTTTCGCGCTGAGTCATATTGTAACTATATTCGGTGACGTTTGTGTTGTCAATGCCCCAGCTTCCCCAAAAACCCTTCGTGCTCTTCGTGACCTTCGTGGTGCCATTTCCCCACCCTTGGTTGATTCCCACCCTCACTGGTTGATTTCAACCAGCGGTGTCCGTGGCAGCCGGGTCCAATAATAGCACCTCGCCGCCAGCAACAAAAAAAAATCCCCGCTCTTTCCGCCCGTACGCCTTAGACCTTTAACCTTTTAGCTTTCCCCTGTCCGCTTACTTGGCATACTTATTGCTTTCATATGCCGGACATGAAGACATCCATCCGCACCAACACGATCTATCTGCTTCTTTTCGCGGCCCTCGCCGTGGCGGTTCCCTGCCGGGCCTTTGCGGCCATGGGGATGATGCCCATGGAGATGACCGCCGCCGCCCCCCGCGTCGATCTCGCCGCCCAGGGGTATCTGCTCTGGCAGCGGCTCAACGAGGCCAGGCTCAATCCCCGCGCCGCCATGAACCGGCTCGGCATTGCCGAGGCCACGGCCCAGGCCGCCCTTGGTCAGGATGCCTGGCTGCTCGATCAGGGGCTGCCGCCCTTGGCCTGGAACGACCAGCTGGGGGGCGCCGCCGGGGCCCACGGCCGCGACATGCTGGACAATCTCTATTACAGTCACACCTCTCCCGCCGGTCTCACCCCGGCGGCGCGGATCGCCGCGGCCGGTTACCAGGCGCTGCTGGAGGAAGAAACCCTCTCCGCCCTGGTCTTTACCAACCCCTTCCCCATGGATGAGGCGGTGGCGGCTCTGCTTGACAACATGCTGCGGGACGAACTCACCGGCAGTGCGGGCGGAGCCCGCAAGATATTCTCGCCCAACTTCAGCGAGGTGGGTCTGGCCCTGCACGCGGAAAGCGTGGCCCTGCTCGCCGGCCAGCCCTATGTCTATATGCTGGTGGCCGATTTTGCCCAGCCTGTTACGCCGCGCCGTTTCGTGGTGGGAGTGGTTGCCGCGGGCAGCGGCAGGCTCATCGTGCGCAACATGTATACCGGGGTCCGGGATGTGCTGTCGGCGCTTATGCCCGGCAATGCCTTCCAGTATCCCCTTTCCGGCCGGGGGGAGGAGCTGGTTCTCCTGGGCGGCGACGGCGCCCTGCT
>JAZDIS010000436.1:0-6003 GCA_043804705.1 Pseudomonadota bacterium
GGCGCGAGTCCCGCGAATCTTGCCATTGCCGCCAGGATTCCGGTAGTCAAGCCGGTCAAGAGTCACCTCCAGGTCATGCTGCAGATAGGGCGAGTATTGCAGGCTGGTCCCTTCCCAGGTTTTCCTGATCGCCTTATACCCCTCCCTCCCCTCCTCCCTGAGATACCCATATCCCAGCGCAGCGCGCGGGCGGCGTTTCAGCTCATTTCTCTGTTTGGCCTCAGCCAACCCAGGAAAATCAACGCCGGCGGCGCCTATCTCATCATAGAGCGCCGCCTCATGGCCCAGCTGCCCGAATCGGCTGTAAATTCCGGCAAGATCAAACTGGAGGGAAGCGTCCGCCTGGTATTCCCGCAGCAAGGTTTTGAAATAATTTTCGGCTGCCAGATACTCACGCAGCATAACCGCCTCACGGGCGGTTTTCTCCAGGGAAAACTGCTTGCACCAACGATATTGGGCGTAAAAAGGAACAGCCACCTGGTTCAGTGCGATTGCCTCAGCCCCGGACTCAAGCACGGCCCTGGGCTCCATCAGCATATCAACCATCGTTTGCCTGTCAACATCGGCAACGGTCAACCGCGTCCAGAGACCCGGCTTCCCGTCTTGAGGCAAGATCACGCCCCGCTCCCTTCCCTTCGCCGCAAGGCTCTCCCCCACCGGGGGGGTCAGAAAAGAGTCATACATCGCCACAGCCTTTTCCCACTCATGTTCAGCCCAGAAAATCCGCGCCGTAAGCAGGACCATGTCCGGTCGCGCCGCGATTTGCGGAAAACGCTCTGCCACCGCCCTGGCCTCGAAAAAACGCCCGTGGCTGAAAAGCTGTTGGGCAAGATGCACTGCGGCAAATTCCTGCTCAGGGAAATCCCTGACCATTCCCTGCCAGATCTCAATGGCCGCACCGATCTCGCCATTTGCCTCCCGGGCCGAGGCAGACAACGCGCGAATGGTAACGGACTCGGGATACTGCCGCGTGGCCAGCTCCGCCCGCTCGCACAGTTCCGCAACCAGCCCCTCCTCTTGCAGTCCCTTCAGGAAATCAAGAACAAGGCCCTGATCCTGGATAAATTCCGCCAGCACACGCTGAAACAGCGCCTTTTCCGCTCCGCTCTTTCCCTGTCCGCGGTAAATGCGCAGCAAAAGCAGATCCTTGTCGGGGTTGCCACGTTGCCCAGACAAGGACTCGGCAATCTGCTCGGCCTCGGCATAACGACCATCGGCAAACAACAGCCGGGCGAGCAACAGATCAACCTCCCGACGCAGCAGTGGTAACGGCGACAGTTGCCCATTCCCGGACGTGTTCGACAACTCGCCGGCCAACGCTGTCAGAATCTTGACTGCATCCCCGGTTTCGCCCTCAGCCGCCAGCAACCGTGCCCGCAACAGCCTGCTTTCAAAGATTTCCTTCGTCAAAATCCGGATCTTTCCCGGAGCCCCGACATCCTGTTGCCTCAGCTGCTCAAGCCAGACCCAGGCCTCGGCAAAACGCTTTTCCTGAAGAGCCAACTCAAATAAACGTCCCAAAACCTCCCCGTCCTGCGGATGCTGAAGATAGGCTTGCCGCAAGACCTGCTCCGCCTCATAGGGTAAGCCGCTCTGCCGATATACCTCGGCCAGGCCGAAAAAAGCAGCTTTGACCAATCCCCTGTCGTCCTGATGCCTTGCGAGCATGCCGGCATAATATTCCCTGGCTACGGCATAGGACGCTGTCTCAGTCAGAGCCTTGGCGATAAGCAGCTGGGTCTGCGGAGATTGGGACAAGCCGGGGAATTTTTCCTCCAGCGTGGCAAGATGGTTCTGGGTTTTCCTGAGCAGGCCAAGCCTTCCTGCCAGCTGGAGGCAACGTAGCCTGAACATGCCCGTTTCATCAGCCCCATCCAGAAGCTGCTCATACAGGGCCAGCGCCTTGGCGGAACAACCGAGACGCTCATGCACCACAGCCTGCCCGGAGAGAACCTCCGGTTCCCTCACCCCAAGGTCTTCAAGCCGGGAAAACATATCCAGACTTTTCAGGAGTTCCCCGCGGTCAAGGTACATGCGGGCAAGTTTCTTGAGAACCGTTCTGTTTCCAGGCTCCATTCTGAATAAAATTTCAAGCACTTCGAGAAGCTTCTGGCGCCGCTCAAGATGCGCCCACATGGCGTCGGCCCCATCGTCATTGCCGCCCGCCAGCAGCGCCTTGGCCCGTTTAGCCAGAATCTTCGGGTCATCCGGGGTAACGGCAAGAACCTGATCATACAGAGCAACAGCCTCCCGAAGCTCGCCGTTGGCCTCATACAGTCCGGCCCAACGTTCCAAATTCTCAAGATCCGGCGCGGGGTCAAAACCAAGACCACGCCCAAGCACCACAACCTCGACCTTGTTCCCCAGGACGGCGTGGATGTCGATCACCTGCCGCAACACCTCTTTATCTTCGGGCTTAAGGGAAATATACCGCTCAAAATAGGCAAGGGACTCGGGGAGGCGGGAAAGACTGGAATAGATCTGACCAAGACGCTTGAGTAGTCTGGGAGAGGATGGCTCCTTTTCCCAAAGAGGGAGAAGATAGAGCAGGGCATCCTCTGCCTTGCCGCCCTTGAGATAATAGGCGGTCAACCGTTCTTTTGCCTCGGGGCTTTGGGAGGTGCGCGCCAGGCGCTGCCAGTACTCAACCGCCTGGCTCTCAAGCCCTGCCTTGTCATACGCCTGAGCCGTCTTGAGCAGGATTGCCGGGGCGACTTGATTTTCCCTGGCCAGAACGGTGAAATGCGCCCTGGCCTTGTCATAGGCACCCATCTCGAAATAGAGATTGCCCAACTCTTCCCGCAAGGCGAATCGCGCTGGTTCCCGCTGGAGCAGGATTTCCAGGATGGCTGCCGCTTCGCTCCTCTTCTGCTGGGCAAGAAGGGCAGAGGCCGCGCCGCGCAGGGCCTGGAGATTGTCCGGCTCCCGCAAGAGAATTTTCTTGTACAACTCCACAGCCCGGGCGCCATTGCCCTGGCCCCTGCTGGCCTCTGCCAGGGTCAGCAGATACTGCCGATTCCTGGGAGCAGCCTCAACCAGCGACTCAAGATGGGGCAAGGCGCTCTCTTCTCTCTTCAGTTGCAGGAGAATGGTGACCAACTCCCAACGGGCAACCTCGAGGCCCTCCCGCATGCCCAGCAACGCCTCGTAAACAGGGACTGCTTCGGCAAGCCTGCCGTTGCGCGCCAACTCCCGCCCCTGATCCCATAACGCCTTCCAGGCAACATCCTTATCATCCTTGAGCTGAATAGTCCGCGACGGGACAACCTGTTTCCCCTGCAATCCAGGAGGCTCTGCCGTATATCCCGGAGCAGCAATGAAGATGAGATACGAAAACAGAAAAAAAACAGGCAAAAAAACGAGGGCACGGGTTCTCTCTCGTGGGACAGCCAAGAAAAGCAGGACGGAGGGCAGGCAAATAGGCAGTCGGATACGCATCAGCAGAGGTGTCCTTTTGGCAACCGTGAAAAGGACCGGCTTCGGTAACTAGAAAAAAACCAGGGTCTAGCGTGAATAAAATTCGACAATCTTTTCAACAACAAAACATTGCATCCCGTCCGTGAGTTCGGGAAAAATGGGCAAGGCCAGGGTTTCAAGCGCCGCCCGTTCCGCTTCGGGAAACGAGTTTTTTTCGTATCCCATGCCAGCGACACATCCCTGCCGGTGCAGGGGAATGGGATAATAGATCTCCGCCCCGACTTCGTGGCTTATGAGATGGCGAAGCAGCCCGTCACGGTCCCTCGCCCGAATGACAAACTGATTATAAATATGATAGTCGCACCCTTCCCCCACCGCCATACCCTCTGCCTGATACACTGCTTCGGGCAGAGAAACCGCGCCGTTTTCCAGTAATCCTGTTTGAGCGAACAGACGGCGATAGGCTGCGGCATTGCGCCGTCTTGCCCTGTGCCACTCTGGCAGGCGGGAGAGTTTTATATCAAGAACCACGGTCTGAATGGGATCAATCCGAAAATTCCCCCCCACCACCCCGTGGTGATACTTGGGCGCCCCGCCATGCACCCGGATTATCCTGATCCGCCCGGCCAGCTCCGGGTCGTTGCAGGTAATCAGCCCGCCGTCGCCGATGCCGCCAAGATTCTTACTGGGGAAGAAGGAAAAACACCCGGCATCGCCCATGGAGCCTGCCCGATGCCAGATGGTCTGGCCGCCGGTCTGCATGGGATACACGGCGCCAATGGCCTGGGCGGCATCCTCCACCACAGGCAGACAGTACTCCCGAGCCAGAGCAAGAATTCTTCCCATATCCGCGCATTGGCCATAGAGATGCACCGGGATGATCGCCTTGATCCGCTTTCCGGCTTGGGCATCCTGAGCCAGGGCCTCGGCCATCCGCTCCGGGTCGATATTGCAGGTCAACGGATCGATATCGGCAAAAACCGGACGTGCGCCCAGTCTGAGAATGCAGCCCATGGTGGCGAAAAATGAATAGGGCGTAGTCAATACCGCATCGCCTGGGCCGATACCCAGAGCCATGAGCGCGGCAAGCAGGGCATCGGTGCCGCTGGCAACGCCGATTCCATGGCCGGAACCGCAGTAAGCGGCGATATTTTTTTCAAACTGTTCGACCTTGGGGCCGAGGATATACTGGGTCGAATCAATGACCTCGGTCACTGCGGCAAGAATCTCGTCACGCAGGGGAGCCATCTGGCCATGCAAATCTAAAAGAGGAACTCGCATATGTTCTTTTCCAGGTATCGCCGGGGACGGCGGGGTAAAATAACCATAACTATCCAGCTCGAAGCCGGAAAAATTGGCAAAGGTTAAAAAGGTAACTGTTGTTGAAATCGCAACAAGCCGCTATTACAACGGTTATTCCTTTGTGACTCGTCGAAGTTGTGTCACGGACCTGTGACCTTTTTCCTTTTTTGCGAATTCATCACCAAATCAGCAGTGCCGTAGCTGCTAGTAAGAGACCTGCGAAGTGTGCTGGGCACATGAGCAGGCCGATTACAGCTAAGCGAGCACCGTGAGACTGCGACGCAGATGCGGTGCTGCCGGACAGTTACCAATCAGGACCGCCAGGGGTTGAGGAATTCGGCAAGGAAATCTTTGATATCGGGAACTTCCTTTTCAAAATACTCCCGCATCTTTTTCAAGAGATTGGCCTCGATCTGCCGCACCCGTTCCCGGGAGATGTCAAAACGGTCGGCAATATCCTGCAAGGTGAGGGGCTCGTCACTCAGCAGCCGGCTGGCCAGAATGGCCTTTTCCTTATCGTTCAAGGTCTCGCGCAGTTTATCAAGAACCGTGGCCATCCACTCCTGCACTTCCTTTTCCGCCACCCGTTCTTCCACGGTGGGCCCGACCATGGGGAGAAAATTCTTCTGCTCCTCATCGGAACCTTCCCGCACCGGACTTTCCAGGGAAACATCCCAGTTGTCCATGCGCTGGCTCATCTCAATGACTTCGCTTTCCTTGACATTGAGGCGCTGGGCCAGCAATTTGACCTCAGGCGCAAAACCCTGCGATTCTAGCAGCTTTTTTTCTTTATTCAAGCTGAAAAACAGTTTGCGCTGGGCCTGGGTGGTGCCGATCTTGACCAGCCGCCAGTTATCCATGATGAACTTGAGGATATAGGCCCGTATCCAGTAGGCGGCATAATAGGAAAACTTTACCTGCCGGTAGGGGTCGAATTTTTTCACCGCCTGCACCAGACCGACATTGCCCTCTTGGATCAGATCAAGAAAGTTCTGCATCCAGTATTTCTGGAAATCCATGGCCACCTTGACCACCAGCCGCAGATTGGAGGTCACCAGTTTGTAAGCAGCCTCCTGGTCGCCTGTTTCCTGGAAATGGCGGGCCAGCGCATCGGTCTCTTCACGGCTCATGAGCTTGTACTGGCTGATTTCCTGGAGATACCGATGGAGCCCCGCATTGCCCAAGGCCGGGAGATGGTCATCATCCGGCAGGGCGACCAGGGGATGCAGGACTTCCTGCCCATCCTCATCGTCATCGATTATTTCAAGGACTTCCGGGTCTTCT